>JAFGFV010000003.1 GCA_016930895.1 Spirochaetales bacterium
CCACTCCTGCAAGTATTGACAGCTTCCGGGATTGTGGATATATTCAAGGGGTACTACCGATTTCCGTTTGATTTCCAGAAATAATCTTGCCGAAGACAAGGCTGTCCTGTTTCACATGGTAGGCAACAAACCCGGGACATGATGCACGGCTCCTGTATGCCATTTCGCGAGCCGATTTCGTGCGCCGACAACGAGGCGTCGTCCCAGAGGCGTTTCGGTGGCTGAGACCCTGCGGCACCGGAATGAAGAGAGATTGGAGCAATCCATGGCAGTGATCCGAAGGAAGAAGAAACCCGAAGGGTATTCGGGCGGCGACTACCCGCTGTTCTCCGGGGCGATGCCGGAGCGCGGGGACGAGGGCGGGAGCGAAGCGGAGGACGAACGCATGCCGGGATACGAGGACAGCGAAACGAACCTTCCCGAGTTGAGCAGCCTGGAGGCCGGCGGCCCGCAGGGCGGAAATCCGGAAGCCGGAGCGCCTGAGACCGGAAGCCCCGCCGGGCGCGGAAACCCGGGCCCCAATTCCACACCGCAGAGAACGAAGGTGAAAAAAAAGAAAATTCGCGTCGAACTGATCAAGGAGAACGGGCAGGCCGGTGCCGCCCAGGAGCAGCCCGCCGAGGCGGGAGAGGATGCCGGAGCGGACCTGGGCGCGGGACCGGAGCGCGAGACCGACGCCCTGGCTGAGAGGGCTGCGGAGCAGCCCGCGGCCGCGGAGGAGGGGGCCCCCGGGGACACCCGGGGATCCGCAGAAGCCCGGAGCGGCCGGGAGGGGGGCGCACACGGTCAGGCCTCCGAGCACCGGGAAGGCTCCCGCGGCCGCCGCGGCGGGGGTGACCGGCGCGGGGGAGGCGAGGGGCGAGGCGCGGGAGACGGCAAGGGCGTGCAGGCCGAATCCCGGGAAAAGATGCACATCAACGACTTGACCGTCATGAACATCCAGGAGCTGCGCGCCCAGGCCAGCCGGATGGGGGTCGCGTACGAGACGCTGGTGTCCATGAAGAAGCAGGAGATCATCTTCAGCATTCTGAAGATGCACACCGAGCGCAGCGGCCAGATCTACGCGCATGGCGCCCTGGAAATCCTGCCCGACGGCTACGGATTCCTCCGCTCTCCCAACTACAGCTACCTCCCCGGACCTGATGACATCTACATTTCCCCTTCGCAGATCCGGCTGTTCAACCTGAAGACCGGCGACACGGTGTCGGGCCAGATCCGGCCGCCCAAGGAGGGGGAGCGCTTTTTTGCCATGCTGCGGGTGGAAAGCGTGAATTTCGATCCACCCGAGGTCGCGCAGACCCGCATTCCGTTCGACAACCTGACCCCGCTGTACCCCGACGAGCTGATCAACCTCGAGACCACGGGGGAGGAAACCTCGACCCGGCTCATCAACCTGTTCTGCCCGATCGGCAAGGGGCAGCGGGCGCTGATCGTATCCCCACCCCGGGCGGGCAAGACCGTGATCATGCAGAAGGTGGCCAATGCCATCACCGCGAACCACCCGGAGATCTTCGTGATCGTGCTGCTCATCGACGAGCGCCCGGAGGAGGTCACGGACATGCAGCGCAACGTGAAGGGAGAGGTCGTGTCCTCGACCTTCGACGAGCAGGCCACCCGGCACGTGCAGGTCGCGGAGATGGTCATCGAGAAGGCCAAGCGGCTGGTGGAGCACAAGCGCGACGTGATCATCCTGCTGGATTCCATCACTCGCCTGGCCCGGGCCTACAACCAGACGGTCCCCACCTCGGGAAAGATCCTCTCCGGTGGAGTGGATTCCAACGCCCTGCACAAGCCCAAACGCTTCTTCGGGGCGGCCCGGAACATCGAGCAGGGGGGCAGCCTGACCATCGTCGCCACCGCCTTGATCGACACGGGCAGCCGGATGGACGAGGTGATCTTCGAGGAGTTCAAGGGCACGGGCAACATGGAGATCAACCTCGACCGTCGCCTGGCCGACCGGCGTTTGTTCCCGGCCATCAACATCAAGAAGTCCGGGACCCGGAAGGAGGAGCTGCTCCTCGGTGACGAAGTGCTCAACAAGATGTGGGTCCTGCGCAAGGTGATCAACCCGATGGACGATCTGGAGATCATCGAGCTGCTCATTGACAGAATGCGCAAAACCAAGAACAATGAGGTGTTCCTGCGTTCCATGAACACCACGGCCGCCGAAGGATTCTAACGAGGACGAGGCGAGATGAAGAAGGACATTCACCCGAAATACGAACCAACCACGATCACCTGCGTGTGCGGAAACGTGATAGAGACCCGGTCCACGGTCAAGGATATCCACGTGGAAATCTGCTCGAGCTGCCATCCCTTTTTCACGGGCAAGCAGAAGCTGGTGGACACCGCAGGTCGGATCGAACGCTTCAAGAAGAAGTACAGCATCAAGGACTGAGCCCCAGCGCTTTGCGCATGCTCTCCCAGTGGGTTCCCGGCCAGTAGATCCTGCCGCAAAGCGGACAGCGCCGGAAGCGGTGGTAGCTGCGCGCCACGTGCTCGGGAACCTTGTCGAGGACTTCTGTCTTGCTGACCGCCACCAGCGGCTCGTTGCACCGCAGGCAGAGGGTGAAGGGCCTTACCTGCCTGGCCAGGTCGAAGCGGCGCACCACCTCGGCCAGTTGCTCCAGAGGGTTCGGCGAGCGCACGTAGTAGCCGTGGCTCACCAGGGAGCGCTTGAGAAGCTCCCGGTCCCGGGTGAGCAGGATGCGCTTTTCATGTCCCGCGATCTCCGCCAGGCTGCGGTCGTCCATGCGGTTGGAGTACAAGCTGTCGAAGCCCAGCATACGCAGGGTCTTGGCCAGGCGCCCCAGGTGCACGTCCACGACGAAGCGCGGATCACGCAGCGGCTCCGAGCGCACGCGCGTCAGGTCGCGGATATCCAGGGACTCGAACACCGGGAAGACGCTGACGCGCTCTCCGGGCCTCAGCCGGTGGGAAAAAGCGACCGAACGGCCGTCGACCAGCACCAGGTCCACTTCCGTGTGGGGCACGCCCAGGGATTCGATCAGGAACTTGACCGTGTCCCCCGGCCTGAAGGGCACGCTGCAGTCCCGTTTCCGCTGTTCGGGTTTGAGGAAGAAGTTCAGCTCTTCGTAGAACCGGATGGTGACCTCTGGTGGGTCGGGGGCCATGGGATCGACGGTCCCGGGAAGGGCCTACAGCCCCGAGAGCCTCTCGATCATCACCTTGATGCGGCTGGACAGGGAGAGAAGCAGGCGCTTGGTCCACTGGGGGCTGGCCGCATAGATTTCCTGGAAGTTCTCCTTCGAGAAGACCAGAGCCTCGATCGGTCCCTTGGTGATCACGGTGGCGGAGCGCACGGATTTGTCGAAAAAGCTCATCTCCCCGATCAGCTCGCCCTTGCCAAGGGTGGCCAGGACCTTGTACTTGTCTCCCATCTTGCGGGTAATGTAGACCTCCCCCGCCAGGATCCAGAAAATTTCCTGCTGAACATCCCCTTCCTTGATCAGGACCGTCTTGTCGGCGAATTTCCTGCCGAATCGGGCGATGACCTCTTCGTTGATGCCCTCCTCCGCCTGGAATGCGATCTGCATGATCTCTGCGTTGGTTTCGTCCGACATGCTCAGCCCTGCCTGTCTCTCGCGCTCAATCGGTCTCCAAACTCCGCGTTCAGGATCCTGAGGACCTGGGTCATCCCCGTGATGGTGTGCATGGCCAGCTCCCAGGATATGCTCGAGGCAATGTCGAAGCCTTCCCGGTCCCACCGGTACAGGATGGAGTTCTCCAGGCAGTAGGCCCGGGCCAAGCGTGGGCAGTCCAGGACCGTCTCCACGGCCCCGAATACGGAATCCGGGAGAAGGTAGACGGGAATCATGGCCCCGCCACCCGTATCGATCTCCAGGCGCACCAGACCCGCGATGATGCAGTATACCGGCTGCTGAGACAGGGGTTCACCCGAGGAGAAAAGCACGGTGCCCGGCTCCACGCGGAATTGCTCTCCGTACTGGAGATCCGTCTCAGTCATACACTCCTCTCGTGCGCGGGCTTCGTACGCATTTTGTTGAAACTTTCGGGCTTTTCCCATAGTATAATAGCACCGTTCGCAAAGACATTCCAGCGGAGTTCACCATGAATGATCTAATTCGCATCCACAGAGAGGAATACGGGGAACCGCCGCAGGTCATCGCCCAGGCGCCCGGCCGCGTGAATCTCATTGGGGAGCACACGGATTACAACGAGGGGTTCGTGTTCCCCATGGCCATAGACTACGTCATTCAGGTCGCCGTTTCCCGGCGCAAGGACCAGCACTTGAGATTCTTCTCCGCTGATTTCCGGGACCGCAAGCGAACCAGCATCAGCAACCTGCGCTACAAGAAGGAGGACCGCTGGGCGAACTACCCGAAGGGCGTGGTCAGCGTGCTTCTGGGGCGCGGCTACTCCTTCGGGGGGATCAACTTCACCGTTCACGGGGACATTCCGCAGGGCGCGGGACTGTCGTCGTCGGCCGCGTTGGAGGTGGCCACCGCCTTCGCTCTCCAGAGGCTGGCTGCGCTGTCGATATCCGGGCCCGATCTGGCGCGCCTGGCCCAAGAGGCGGAGAACAGCTTCGTGGGAGTGCGCTGCGGGATCATGGACCAGTTCGTCTCCCGCATGGCCAAGGCGGGCCACGCCCTGCTCATCGACACCCGCACCATGGACTACCGTCATATCCCCCTGAATCTCAAGAACGTCAAGATCCTGATCACCAACTCGAACGTGCCCCGCAGCCTGGTGGAGTCCGAGTACAACCAGCGCCGTGAGGAGTGCGAACGGTGCGTGACGGTTCTTTCGGCGCGCAAACCCGGCAAGGCCCTGCGCGACTACACACCCGCCGATCTCAGGGACAGCATGGGGCTGATCCCGGAGGCTACCCGCAAGAAATGCCTGCACGTAGTGGAGGAGAACCAGCGCGTCCTCGAGGCCGAGGCCGCCCTCAAGAAGAACGACCTCGTGTCCTTCGGCAAGCTCATGAACCGCTCTCACGAGAGCCTGCGGGACCAGTACGAGGTTTCCTGTCCCGAGCTCGACTGGCTGGTCAAGCGGGCCTGGGAAACCGACGGTGTCTACGGTTCCCGGATGACCGGCGCGGGCTTCGGCGGCTGCACGGTCACCCTGATCGAGGAGCAGGCCATCCCGGTTTACGTCGGCAGGCTCGAGGCCTACGAACGCATCTTCAGCTTCCGGCCCGAGACGTTCATCACCGAGCCTGCCGCGGGGGCGCGGCTGGTGTTCGAGGAACAGGCCTGACCGGGCCGGCTCATGCGGATCCTCCTGACCAACGACGACGGAATCGATTCCCCGGGCCTGCGGAGGCTCCAGGGGGCCCTCGCGGGCAGCCACGAAGTGTGGGTGGTGGCGCCGGAGTCCAACCGCAGCGGCAGTTCCCACTCGATCACTCTCGGGACTCCCACCCGCTTCCGGCAGGTGGCGGCCCGGGAGTACGCCTGCGGGGGCACGCCGGCGGACTGCGTGCTGGTCGCCTGCCTGGGGCTCCTGCCGGAGAAGCCGGATGTGGTGATCGCCGGGGTGAACCTGGGTCCCAACCTGGGGACCGACATCGTATACTCCGGGACTGCGGCCGCGGCGCGCCAGGGGTCCTTTATGGGCCTCCCGTCGCTGGCCTGCTCGCTGGATTCCTACGGTCCGCCGTTCCACCTGGACTACTGCGTGGAGTTCGTGGTCCGCAATCTCGAGGCCTTCACGTCCTTGCTCTCGGATTCGCACTTCCTGAACATCAATTTTCCGAACCGTGCCACCCTGGGCGGCACGGCGGTTACCCACCCGGCCAGGAGGATCTACAAGGACGAGCTCGTGCGCTTCGTCGCGCCGCAGGGGGACCTGTACTGCTTCATCGGGGGCGCCAGGCCCGAATCCGTCCACGAGGAGGGCTCGGACTACTGGGCCATGGAGCGCGGCTGCGTCTCGCTGTCGCCGATCGTGATCCATCCCGCCAACCACGAAGTGGAAGAGCGCTACCGCCGCACGAGCTTCTGGGTGGCCGACCCCGCCTGATCCGCGTTCGCCCCTGCGCGCTCCTTCGCAGTGCTAAAGCCCTGCAGCGATTCCGTCGATATGTATAGATGGAGAAAGAGATGAATATCGAGAATATTTCATCACAAGGTCTTCCTCCCGAAACGCGGACTTCCACTCCGGTCAATCACCAGAGCCTGATCGAGCTGAAAGAGATCCAGACCATCCTCTACCTCGGAATGAAGGGGAAGCTCGCCCTCACGGGCCTTGAGCGGCATCGAGTAGATACCTTCGCCTGATCTCGTGTATAGTAACCGCATGCCCAGGCTCTTCCTGTTCCTGGCGATCGCCCTGGCTGCCGCCGCTCGCCTGTATTCGCAGAACATCGACATGGCCGAGGCGCGTGCCGAGGAGGATTTCCGCTGGGCGGTCCGCGCCTACCACAACGGCTTCTACGGTGATGCGATCCTCTCCCTGGAGAAATCTCTCGGATTCAAGCCCCAGCGCACTCTGACCCGATTGTGGCTGGGCAACGCCTTGTTCAAGGCGGGGTTCGTCGACGCGGCCCTGCGGGAGTGGCGTTTCGTGCTCGAGCAGGAACCGGGGCATGCCGAGCTCAACGCCCGGGTGCAGGGGCTGAGCTACCGCCGGGGGCTGGGCCGTGAGCTCGAGCCTCCCAGCCCGTTCGTGGTCGCCCACGAGATCGACGGGCGGCTGCCCGAAGTGTATGACCTCGCCAGGCCCAGCGCCGTGCACATCCGTCCGGACGGCTCCGTGCTGGTGGTCGCCTTCGCCGGCGGAGAGGTCGTGCACATGAACATCAACAGCGGCGTCCGCCGGCTGATCAAGGGAGGCGTGGGGGGATTCGACCGCCCCTTCGACTGCCTCGAGGTCACGGACGCCGCCAGCGGACAACCGCTCTTGTTCGTCTCCGAGTACGGGGCCAACCGGATCGTGCGGACCCGGCTGGACGGCGAGGAGCTGGGCCGCTTTGGCGAAACGGGCAGCGGACCCGGACAGCTGCTGGGGCCCCAGTACCTGGCTGCCGACGAGCAGGGGTACCTGTACGTCAGCGACTGGGGAAACGCCCGGGTGAGCAAGTTCGATTGGGCCGGGAATTTCGTCCTGTCCATGGGCCAGGGGGCGGTCCTGGGGAGCCCCAGCGGCGTGGCGGTGGAAGGCGGCCACGTCTACGTGGCAGATCAGGGCAAGGGCCGCATCGCGGTGTTCGACCAGAGCGGAAATTTCGTGCGCGCGATCGGAGAGGGTCGCCTCGTGAAACCCGAGGGGCTGGTGTTTCGCGACCCGGATACCCTGTTCGTGTCGGATGATACGCGCATCGAGCGGTACCGCGTTTCCGCGGAAACGTGGGAGACCGTCAGTGACTTGAGGGCCGAGGCAGGCCGCCTGACCCACCTGGCTTTCAGCCCGAACCGGGAGCTGTACGCCACTGATTTTGACCGCAACAGGATCTTCATTCTCTCGGAGATGAGCGCTCTGTACTCGAACCTGTCCGTCGAGATCGACCGCGTCGATGCCTCCCGCTTTCCCGAGATCACCGTGGAGGTGTCTGCGGCGGGCCGCGACGGAACGCCGCTGGTGGGCCTGCAGGGGCGGAACTTCGTGCTGACCGAGGGCTACGCCCCGGTGGGGAATCCCCGACTGGTGCGGGCCAACACGGACACTGCTCCGCTGGAGGTGGTGCTGCTGGTCGAGCGCTCCATCGCCATGAAGGGCTTCGAGCGTGATCTGGCGCAGGCCGCCGAAGCCCTGCACCGCGAGCTGGCGCAGCAGGGCGGCCTGCAGCTGATCAGCGCCGGCGAGCGGCCCCGGGTGGTCGCCCCCTTCGGCTCCACGCGGCTGCAGGTCGCGACCGCGGTCCGGCAGCCCGACTGGACTCCCCGGTGGCGCTTGGATCTGGGGCTCCGCATGGCCGCTTCGGAGCTCGTCCCCCGGCCTCACCGCAAGGCGGTGGTGTACGTGGCGACCGGTGCCCTGGACCAGGACGCCTTTTCCGACTACAGCCTGGTGGAGGTCGCAGACTACCTCAAGAACAACGCCATTCCGCTGTACGTCCTGTGCTTCGGCCAGGAGCCCGCCGCGGAGTTGGAGTTCCTGTGCAGAGAGAGCGGAGGGGCCCTGTATTTCTACTACGCCCCGGCCGGGCTGAACCCGTTGTTCTCGGGCATGCGCGACTATGTGGGCCCCCGGTACACCCTCAGGTACCTCTCGCGCAGCGACGCCATGTTCGGGAAAAACTACATCGAGCTGCGGGCCGAGGTCATCCTGCACCGCAAGAGCGGCAGAGCGGCCATAGGCTACTACGCGCCCCTGTCGGATTGAGCGTCTGTCCGTGGGAATCTGCGGGTCGAGGACAGGCACCCGGCGTCAGCGGTGGGAATCCCTGTGCCGGCGCTGCGGACAGTGCTGTCACCTGCGCCGCCTGGGTCCCTCCGGCCTATATGTGGATACCTCCGCGCCCTGTCGATTTCTGGACCCCGACACGCACCTGTGCACCGTCTACCAAGAGCGCTTCACCATGTGCCGGGACTGCAAGAAGCTCACGGTCTTCCATGCCCTGTTCTCGCCGTACCTGCCGGCGGACTGCGGCTACGTTCAGGCCTTCCGCCTGCGGTACGTGCTGCCCCGTGCCCTGTCCAGGGTCTTCAAGAGGCTCGTTGGGACCGGAGGAAGCGGCTCGACAGCTCTCAGAAGATCGCGAAGATCTTCCAGTCGCCCGCCTGGCGGTTGAAGTAGTAGTCCTGGAACCGGGTCCAGAACGGGATCTTGGCGGACAGATCCAGGCGGGTCTTGACCGTCAGCAGGTACACCGGCGCGGCCACCTCTCCCGCGAAACGGTCGGTCGGCTGCACGAAGATGCTGCCCGGATCCACGATGTCTTGGGCCGTGACACCCGAAAAGTCCGCAGCCTCGAAATACCCCCGGAAGGTCTCCGCGATCTCCCGGCGGGTCAGCGAGGTGTCCATGCGAATGATCCGGACCTCCTCGGCGAAATACGTGGCGGCGCGGTCCGGCTCCTTGCGCAGGAAGTAGCCCAGCGCAGCCAGGAGATTGTCCCTGAGCGCGTCCGTCGGCATCGGGGCCAGGGCCGCGGGAACCGCCCGAGCCGAGGTGGCGGGGGCTTCCTGAGGAACCCAGCTCGACAGGGGCAGTCGCTGCCCGACGGCGAAGAGCAGCCACCGGTTGTCCACCTTGTGCATGAGGTACTGCTGGTCGGTGGTCCAGAAGGCCACCTGCTTGGAGAAGTCCATCCTGGCCTGGACGCGGATGGCGTAGGTTTCTCCCCAGTTTCTGGCCTGAGCGGGGGATACCCTGCTGACAGTCAGGCTGTTCAGGTCGAAGACTTGGGTCGGAACCAGCCCGCGGAGATCCACGTCCGCGAAGAAGGCCTCCAGCTGGCGGCGCATCTCGCCCTGGGTCAGCTCCGCGTTGATCTCCGAAAAATACACCGACCCGTCCATCAGGTTCAGCATGGACTGGCTGTCCTCCACGAGGAAGGAGGACACCAGGCGCAGGAACCTGGACTTGAGCCTCTCCTCGACCGCCATCGGGTCCTCCGATGGCGCCGCCGCCAGCCTGGCCTTGCCCTCCAGGATGAGCATCGCGGCATCCGGAAGCTCACGCATTTGGATCCTGGACGGATCGAGGGCAGGATAGATGTTGTAGGCCATGTCCTGGAAGGCCTCGCCCTTGTCCCGCTCCCCTCGGCTCTCGTACTGCCGGCCCGCCAGGTAGTACGCCTCGGCCAGCTCCCGGCGTTCCGCCGTCGGAAGCTTCGTGTAGAACTGGGCCCACAGCGCCTGGCTGGCAATCAGAAGAATCACGACAATCCAGAGGGACTTTTTCATCCTGCACCTCCCGTGGCTCTACTGTTAGTATAATACAGATTCCCAAAGTGTCAATTTACGCGTGGCGGTTTGTGGTTCCCCTGTGATCGTCAGTACTTGAAGGCGCTCTCGCCGATGAACTCGCGGAGGATCGAATACTCGGGGACCCAGCCGGGAGGGATCGGCGCGAAATTCGTGAGAAAAGACAGCAGGCGCAGCGCTTCCCCAAAGGGCTCCTGGTCCGGCTTGATGCTCTTGAGCAGGGGTTCGGCGTATACCTTCAGCACCGACAGCTCGTAGTCGAGGGCGGAATTGAAGGCTGAGTCCGCCGTGTTCTGGAAGGGAAAGATGTTGCGGTTCTCCCCGTCTCGTACCGACTGCCACATCTCCAGGGTCTCGAGGGCCGAGTGCCCGCGGAACTGGTGATCCCTGACGATGCGGCGCAGCAGGCGGTTGTCCGTGGTCGAAATGCGGTTGTGGTCGTCGAGGTTCAGCTGGGTAAGGGCGGACACGTAGATCTTGTACTTCTCGTGTCGCGGGATCGAAGGGGTCAGCTCGTCGTTGAGCCCGTGAATCCCCTCCAGGATGATCACGGACCGTTCGGGGAGCTTGAGGGGAACCCCCTCCTCCCTGCGCCCCCCCGTGTGGAAGTCGAAACGCGGGATGATGACCTGCTCGCCCGCCGTCAGCCGCAGCAGGTGCTCGTTGAGAAGCTCCACGTCGATGGCCTTCAGGCTCTCGAAGTCGTACCGCCCCTCCGCGTCCAGGGGGGTGAGCTCCCGCGCAACGAAGTAGTCGTCCAGGGAGATGGGCACAGGGTTCCGACCCAGGACCTGCAGCTGGATGGACAGCTTCTTGGCAAAGGTGGTCTTGCCGGAGGAGGAGGGACCCGCGATCAGGACCAGACGCACCTCGTCGCGGCGATCGTTGAGCCGGTCGGCGATCAGGGCGATCTTCTTGTCGTGGAGCGCCTCCGTGACCTGGATGAAACGCTTGACCCCGCGCCCGGCGATCAGGTCGTTCATGTGGCCGACGCAGGTGACGTTCAGGATCTTGCCCCAGTCCTTGTACTCGCGATAGATCGAGAACAGCACGGGGTTCTCCCGGAAGGCGCTGAGGCGCTCCGGGCGGTCCCACGGCGGGTAGCGCAACAGGAACCCCGGCTCGTAGCCCATGATGTCGAAAACCTTGAGCACCGAGGTGCGAGGGACCAGGGGGGCATGGGCGAGGTCCAGGAAATCCCCGCAGGTGAACACAGCGACCTTGAGGTCGTTGCGGTTCTTGAGCAGGAGCACGGTGTCGGGCTGGTTGTTCTCCCGGAAGTACTCGACCGCCTCGGAGTAGGAGATGACCCGCCGCTGGATCGGGAGATCCGCCGCCACGAGCTCCCGCATCCGTGTCCCGAGGGCTACCAAGTCCGCGCCGGCCACCGCCTGCATGCCGTCGAAATAGTAGAAATAGCCCCTGCCCAGGGAGTGGCCGATCACCAGCCGCCGGTCGGGGAACAGCTGCTTGGCGGCGATCGTGAGCAGGAAGCACAGGGAGCGCCGGTATATGCCCGCCCCTTCCCTGCAGTCCATGCGCACCGGTTCGATCGAGCTGTTGATCTCGATGCGGTAGGTCAGGCTGGTCAGGGCCTTGTTGACCCGGGCGGCCACGACCGGGGAGGAGACTTCGGGCTCTCCGTCCTGCAGTGCCTCCCCGACGCGGATCCCGGCGGGAAAGCTCCGCCGCGTGCCGTCGGGAAACGTGATCGTAATGCTTGTGGAGTTGCCGCTCATCTCGCTCTGGGCCCCGCCCACGTCAGCTCAGGCCGAGGGAGTCGGCTTCCTGGAGCGAGAGGCACTGCGTGATCGTGGGAGACCCCTCGCCCCCGGTGGACACGATCGCCGGTTCCTCGACCCGCGTCCCGCTTGCGTCGATCAGAACGTCCACGAACGGCGATTTCGGGCTCTCCGGATTGGTCTGGACCACCCTCGCCAGGGACCCGTCCTCCAGGCGCACGAGGTGCCCGAGGGGATAGAGGGAGAGGCAATAGACCAGGGTGCGGACGATCTTCTCGTCGTAGCGGCTGCCCCGGCCCTTGAGCAGCTCGAGGAGGGCCTGGTGCCCGGTCACCGCCCGCCGGTAGGTGCGCTTGCCGGTCATGGCGTCGTAGGAGCAGCAGGCTGAAACGATCCGAGCGTAGAGATTGATCTTTTCCCCCGCCAGCCCTCGGGGATACCCGGTACCGTCGGGGCGCTCGTGGTGCTCGAAGGCGCTCAGAGCGATATCGTCGGAAAGGGAGAAGCCCTTGAGGATCCGGTAACCCAGGGTGGTGTGCGCCTGGATCATCTTTGTCTCCTGGGGCGTCAGGGACCGGGCGTTCATGTACACCGCGTCCGGGAGCTTGAGCATGCCGATATCGTGTAGGAGCGCGCACATGCCCAGCTCGATGAGGCGGTGCGGCGGCAGCTTGAGAGCGTCGCCGACGGCCAGCGAGAGCAGGGTGGTGTTGACGCTGTGCTGGTAGAGGTAGTTCTCGGCCGGGTGGGGGAACTGCGGCAGGCGCAGGATCCCGTCCTTGTTGTTCTTGACTTCGTCGATCAGTTGCTTGACCCGCTCGGTTACCAGCCCTGGGTCGATCCGGTTGTCCTCCCGGAAGCGGGTGAAGGCATCGACCACGAAGTGGATGGCCGCGTAGTAGAGCTTGCGGGCCTGCTCGAGCTTCTTGCGCTCCCGGATGTCGAGGTCCAGCAGGGCCGAGGAGGCCTTGGCCCCGCTTCCGGCCAGATACGACGGGGCCTCGACCGCGCTGCCGTCGGTGTAGACATGGGGGAACCCCCAGCGCCTGAGCCGCTCCAGGAGCTCGGCGGTCACCCGGGTCTCCGGGGACAACAGAACGTAGCGCTCATCCAGATACACCGGTGCGTCGAAGTACATGTCCTCGCGCAGTTCGACCACGGGAACTTCTTTCATGTCGGCATTCTACCTCGGATTGACCCCTCGGGGAATATCCCATAGACTCACGCGGGGATTATAGGAGCTTCCGTTGAAATTTAGAACCGTCTACATCCTCTTCAACGCGGTGATTCTCCTGTCCTTCGCCTTCATATTCTTCCTGCCCCTGCTGATGCTCGGGCCGGACTACTTTTCCCTCTTCGTGTCCCGGAACTGGGTCGCCGGGGCCCTGTTCGCGGCCACCCTCGTGATCGTGAACGTGTACTTCCTGCGCAATTGGAGGTTGTTCCGGCTCCTCGAGCAGGAAGACTGGCCGGCGGTGATCCGGGTGCTGGAGGAACGGGTGTTGACCCGGAGGCGCCTGTCCCGCAGCAACGTCAAGATGCTGGTGAACGCCTATCTGATCACCTCCAGGCTCCAGGAGCTCCGCGAGCTGGCGGGCTTGGTGGAGGAGCACCGGCCGGGGCTCATGAGACGCTTTGCCCTGCATTTCGGGGTCCCGTACCTGCTGCGCGAGGAGCCGGCCGCCGCGGAGGGCTACTTCGGACGCGTCCGGGAGATCAAAGGGGTGGCCGATCGCGACTGGCTGGCCTGGAACTATGGGTTCGCTCTCCTGCAGCAGAAGCGGCTGGACCCCGCCAGGGCGGTCCTGCTGGGCATTCTCGATCGCAGGCCCGAGCCGGTGCTGGAGCTGCTCACCCTGTACATTCTCCGCTCGGCGTTGGGGGAAGAGGAGCAGGTCAGGGAGAGAGTCCGTACGGGTCGGGATGCGCTGGCCCGGCGCTTCACGCCCGAAACCTGGAAGCGGAGGCTCGAATCCGGCAGCAAGAATCTGGAGGTCGTGCTGCTGTCTCCGATCCTGCGCGACGCCGGAGCCTGGCTGTTCGCCCCGCCGGAGGCCGGCTAGCCGCGGTTTCGGACGAAGAAGCCGATGCTCCGATCGTAGGTGCGTTCCTCCTCGGCGCTGAAGTAGCAGGCCGGGAGCTCCCCGAGACTGCGGTGATACGCGATGCACTCACAGCAGACGCCGTGGCGCGGGCAGCCGGGGTAGGTGCAGTTGCACCGGCTCGAGTTCTTGTGCTGATTCAGGCAATCCATACCTGCCGGAGACGGGACTCGGACCCGTACCGCCCTTGCGGGCGAGAGGATTTTAAGTCCTCTGTGTCTACCAGTTTCACCACTCCGGCCGCCCGTTTCGCATACTAAGCTCCGCCCGGAGCTTGGTCAAGCTCGACGGGGTCCCGGGCGCGCGGGTTCACGGGACGGCTTACAGCGCCCTGGCGATGACCCGGTTCAGACGCCGGGCGAACTCCGTGGGGTCGGCCAGCTCGCCGCCCTCCACGATCAGGGCCTGCTCCAGCAGGAGCCGGCTCACGTCCGCCACGAGGGACTCGTCCTCCGCGGCCTCCAGCTTCTTGACGATCTCGTGGGTCGGGTTGACCTCCAGGACGGGCTTGACCTCGGGCAGGTCCTTCTGCCCGAGGGCCTTGAGAATGGACTGCATCTGGATCGTGGGGTCCTCCTCGTCGGCCACGATGCACGACGGGGAGTCGGTGAGGCGCGTGGAGGCCCGCACGTCCTTGACCTCTTGGCCGAGGACTTTCTTGATCTTGGCGAGGAGCGGCCGGACCGCTTTCTCCGACTCCTTGTCGGCATCGCTCTTGAGCTCCTCGGCGGCGCCGCTGCGGTTCACGGCCTTGAGCTCGCAGTCCTTGTACTTGCCGATGGCCGGGGCCACGATCTCGTCGATCTCGTGGTCCATGACGAGCACCTCGATGCCCTTCTGCCGGTAGCTCTCCAAGAGCGGCGAGTTCTGGAGCTTGTGCTCGTCGCCCCCGGTGATGTAGTAGATCGCCTTCTGGTCTTCGGGCTTGCGCTCCAGGTAGCCCGCCAGCCCGGTCAGGCCCTCCTCGGTGGTCGACTTGTAGCGCAGAAGCTCCAGGAGGGTGTCGCGGTTGGCGAAGTCCTGGTACACCCCCTCCTTGATGCAGATGCCGAACTGCTCGTGGAACTCCTGGTACTTCTCCGGGGTGTTCTGCGCCATCTTTTCCAGCTCGGCGAGGATGCGCTTGACCGAGGCGCTGCGGATCGACTTGAGAATCTGGTTCTCCTGGAGCATTTCTCGGCTTACGTTCAGGGGCAGGTCTTC
The DNA here is from genome assembly GCA_016930895.1 of Spirochaetales bacterium. The sequence goes on from JAFGFV010000003.1 coordinate 14,911, forward strand.
GGAGTCGATGATCCCGTGGACGAAACGCAGATAGGTGGGCAGGAGCTCCTTCTCGTCGTCAGTGATGAATACCCGCTTGACGTACAGCTTGACCCCCGGGCGGTAGTTCACCCAGAAGAGGTCAAAGGGGGCCTTCTTGGGAATGTAGAACAGGGTCGTGTACTCCAGGGCCCCTTCGGCCCGGGTGTGGAAGTAGTGCAGGGGATCCTCGGTGTCGTGGCCGATGGTCTTGTAGAGCTCCCGGTACTCCTCGTCGGAGATCTCGTTCTTGGGTCGGCGCCAGAGAGCGGAGCCGGAATTGACCTGCTCGACCTTCTTCTCCTTGACCTTTTTGCCCTTGCCGCTCTTGCCTTCGCTTTCCTCCTGCCGTGTCTCCTCGTAGTGCAGGTAGATCGGGAAGGGGATGTGATTGGAGTACTTGCGGATGATCCCCTGGATCTGCCAACGGCTGGCGAACTCCGTGCCCCGCTCGTTCAGGTGAAGGGTCACGGTGGTCCCGGTGGGCGCCTCGTCCACGGGCTCGATCTCGTACTCGCCCTGACCGTCGCTGGACCAACGGTGCGCCTGCTCCTCTCCGGCCTTGCGGCTCACCACCTCGACCCGGTCCGCCACCATGAAGGCGGAGTAGAAGCCCACTCCGAACTGACCGATCAGGCTCGAGTCCTTGGCGGCGTCCTTGCCCATCGACTCCAGGAACTTCCGGGTCCCCGAATTGGCGATGGTCCCCAGGTTCTCGGCCAGCTCGTCGGCGGTCATGCCGATCCCGGTATCCGCTACCCTGAGGGTGCCATGACCGTCCCCTCCACTTTCGGAGAACTCGATGTCGATCCGGGGTACGAACGGAAAGCCCTTGAACTGCTCGTCCGTCAGGGTCAGGTACTTGAGGCGGTCCAGGGCGTCGGAGGCGTTGGAGATGAGCTCCCGAAGGAAGATCTCGGGATGCGAGTAGAGGGAGTGGATGATCAGGTGCAGAAGCCGGTTGACTTCCGTCTGAAACTTGTGTTTGGCCATCGCTGCGCTCCTCGGTCGATCAGGTGTAACCCGATTGCAGATTGTATAAAAATAAGATAGCTACAAACCGGCAACGCCGGCAAATTCTTCCCGAGCAGCTTCGTGGCTGCGGGTTGACAGCCTCGGAAGCAGCTTCGTAGAGTGGGGGGGAAGGTGGGAGGACCCGTGAAAGTATCCGACATGATGACGGAGTACGACCTGGGCATCGACGACGTGCGGTGGCATCTGGCTTCCGAGCAGGCCGAGCGTCTCCTGCAGTACCGGGACCGGCCCTACGAGCTGACCCGGTTGGTGTGGTCCGGCGCCCTGGAAGCGGAGCTCTACGACATGGAGGAGCGCTTCCTGAGGAACCTCCAGGAGGAGCTGGACCGAAACCTTCGGGACGTGACTGCGGTCCGGAACGCGCTGCGCAAAGTGGCGGCCAGTCGGCAGCGGCGCTACAGCCGGGACTGAGGGCTTTCTCGATAAATATTCACTAATTTCGCATAGATATACTTGACACTTCTGACTTTTCCCGGGTATCCTCGGGTGCGCCGCCATCGAGGCCGCGCGAGGAGGCAGCCCATGAACACGATCAGAGAGACCCTGGCAAAGATCGAGGGGACTCCCATGCCCCAGGTCCGGCACTGCGCTGTGGCCTACTCCGGCGGGCTGGACAGCACCCTCGGTATCGAGCTCCTGCGCCGCATCTACCGCGCCGAGCGCATTACGGCCATCAACGTCGACGTGGGGCAGGGCGAAGCGGAGATGGCCATGGCCCGGAGGCGCTCCGCTGCGCTCGGAATCGAGCCTCTTCGGGTGGACGCCCGGGCGCTGTTCGCCTCCGAGTGGCTGGCTCCGGCCATCCGGGCCAACTCCAACTACTGGGGCTACCCGGTGTCAACCTCCATGACGCGGCAGCTCATCGCCCGGGAAGTGGCACGCCTAGCCCTGGAGCTGGGCTGCGACAGCATCCTGGAAGGCTCCACCGGGCGGGGCAACGATCAGTTCAGGATGCACAACGTCTTCAGCCTGTTTGCCCCCGGGCTCAGTGTGCTCGTGCCGGTGCGGGACTTCGATCTGACGCGCAGCGAGGAGCTGGAGCTTTGCCGCCACTGGGAGGTTCCGGTGGAAGAGGTGATCTCCGGCGGCGACGACAAGACCCTGTGGTGCCGCTCGATCGCCTCCGGCGCGGTGGCCTTGAACCAGGAGATCCCGGACCACCTGTGGATGTGGTACGTGCCTCCCGAAAGGGCCCCTGAGGCGGCTCGGGACGTCGAGCTGGAGTACGAGCAAGGCCTGCCGGTGCGCCTGGATGGGGAGGCGCTTCCCCTGGCTGAGATCATCGAGCGGCTCAACCTCCTGGCCGGAGCCCACGGGATCGGACGGATCGACTTCTTCGAGGACGGGATCATGGGACTCAAAAGTCGGGAGGTCTACGAGGCCCCGGCGGCCACGGTCATCCTGTCGCTAAAGGCCGACCTGGAGGGACAGTGTCTGACCAAGGAGGAGCGGGAGTTCAAGCATCTTGTTGATAACCGCTGGGCCTCCATGGTATACCACGGCGAGTGGTTTCACCCTCTCAAGGAAGAGCTCGACGCCTTCGTGGAGGCCAGCCAGCGGTTCGTGAATGGGCGCCTCGTCGCCCGGCTGTACAAGGGCACGGTCAGGATCGTGGAGCGCGAGCGCTCGTGGTCGTCCCTGTTCTGCCCGGAGATCCGCTCGATCGAGGCCTCCGGCTTCGACCAGCGCTGGAGCCGGGATGCGGCCCGCATCCGGGGGCTGCCCTTCGAGGTCCTGGCCCGGCGGGCGGGGAAGGTTGAGGTCGGCGTGTGAGGATACACAAGTGCGTGTGAGGATACACCAGTGAGCAAACTCTGGGAGAAGGAGTACTCCTTCGACAAGGTGATCGAGGAGTACACGGTCGGAGATGACCCCCTGCTGGACCTGCGGCTCGTGAACGCCGACTGCGTGGCGAGCATCGCCCACGCAGTCATGCTGGAGAGCATCGGCATCCTCGCGGCCGAAGAGCTGGCGGGGCTGCGGCGGGAGCTCGCGGAGATCATCCGCAGAAACGATGCCGGGGAGTTCGTCATCCGCGTGGACGAAGAGGACTGCCATACGGCCATCGAAAACCGCCTGGTGGAGAAGCTCGGAGAGGCCGGCAAGAAGATTCACACTGGGCGTTCCCGGAACGACCAGATCATCGCCGCCCTGCGCCTGCACGCCCGTTCGGCGCTGCTGGCCCTGCAGCGCTCCTGCCTGCAGCTGGCAGCAACCCTGAGGGGGTTTGCGGCCAGGCATGCGGGCGTGCCCATGCCGGGGCGCACCCACATGCAGATCGCCATGCCCTCCTCGGTGGGACTGTGGGCCGGGGCCTACGCGGAGGAGCTCCTGGACGACCTGCGTCTCCTCGACGGAGCCTACGATCTCAACAATCTCTCACCCCTGGGCTCGGCGGCCAGCTACGGGGTGCCTCTGCCCTTGGACCGGGAGCTCGTGGCGGAGCTCCTCGGCTTCCGGGCGGTCCAGAACAACGTGCTGTACGTGAACAACAGCCGCGGCAAGTTCGAGTCGGTGATCGTGGACGCCCTGGAGCAGGTCATGCTGACCCTGAGCAAGCTGGCCCAGGATGTCATCCTGTTCTCCATGCCCGAGTTCCGCTACTTCACCCTTCCCCGGGAGCTGTGCGGCGGGAGCAGCATCATGCCCCAGAAGCGCAACCCCGGCATGCTCGAGCTGATGCGGGCCAAGGCCGCCACGGTAGGGGCCGCCGGGGTGCAGATCAAGGGGATCATTCGCTCGCTGCCCTCCGGATATAACCGGGACTACCAGGAGACCAAGGGGCCCTTCCTCCGCAGCCTGAGCGTCACCCTGGCGAGCGTGCGGGTGGCCGAGCGGGTGGTGCAGGGCCTCACGGTCGACGAGCGGGCCCTGCTGGCGGGTTTTGTCCCCGAGATCTATGCCACCGACCGGGCCCTGCAGCTGGTGGCATCCGGGGTGCCTTTTCGGGACGCCTACCGCCAGGTGGCCGCGAGCCTGGAGAGTCTGGAGCGGATGGATCCCCACGAGGCCATCCGCCGGAAGACCCACACGGGCACCACCGGGAAGCTCAACCTGGAGCTCGTCGAGCAGCGGATCGAGGAGCACGTCCGGAGGATCAACGATCAGGCCGAGGAGGTCGGGCGCTGCGTGCGCAAGCTCACGGGCGTGGACGTCGCGCTGTGAGGAGGCAAGCCGCCGAGTATTTCGGCATCGATGCCGGCCCTTCTCGACTTGCTTGACAGCTGCGCGGCTTGCCGCCGATAATTCGCATAGATGAAGTGGCATCAGGCGGGAAGGCGGACCCGGGAGCGCTTGGCGTTGTACGCGCTGGTCTGCCTTCTCACGGCCGCGGGGCTGTCCAACTGCCGCGTGCTCGGACCGGCCCCGGAAGACCCTGCGGCCCCGGCTGCGGCCCGTCCCAAGGCCGAAGGCCTGGTGGAAGCCGCCGAGCAGGGAGACCTGGAATCCGCCCGCGCAGCCGTGGAGCGCAATCCCGACCTGCTCGAGAGGGAGGACGACGCCGGCTGGAGCGCCGCCGCCCACGCCGCCTGGAACGGACACAAAGAGGTTTATGACTACCTGGTGTCCCAGGGGGCGCCTACCAACGTCTTCACCGAAGCGGCTCTGGGCCCGCTGCAGTCCCTGGTGGATCGTCTTCGCACCAACCCCCTGGCGGTCAACGCCCAGGACCCACGCCATAGGGCGCCGCCGCTCACCTGGGCGGTACGCACGGGCAACCGGGCGGGGGTGGATTTTCTGATCGACATGGGCGCGGAGGTCGATCTGCCGGATCGCGGCGGGGCCACCGCGCTCCACGCGGCGGTATCCGCCGGCCGGGAGGAAATCGCGCGGATCTTGCTCCACGCGGGGGCCGACCCGGAGGCCCGGGAGGCAGGGGGACGGACCCCGCTCCACGTGGCCGCGGATGCCGGCAATCTGAAACTGTGCCTCATGCTGCTGGAGGCCGGTGCCGATGCTGATGCCAAGGACGGGGAGGGCAATACCGCCCTGCACCTGGCCGCCGGCCGCGGGGACTTCGAGCTCTGCGAGTACCTGCTGTTTCTGGGCGCTGATGCCGGGCTGGTCAATCGCCGGGGGTTGTCTCCGGGAGAGCTGGCGGAGGAGAACGGGTACGCGGAAGTGGCGGCTCTCCTGCGGCCCCGCGAGAAGTGAGAACGGAGCGCGGCGGTATGGGAGGCAGCGTGCTGCCGCGACGCCGAGGCGGGCGATTGCAGGCGGTGGGGTCGTTCTTGACCCGGCGTCGAGCGGCCAATATAATGACCCACACTCTGAGGGACGCGAGGTATGTGATGAAGAGGAAGAACCTCCTGGTCGTGTTCGCGGTGCTATTGCTCCTGCCGACGTTGAGCTTCGCTTTGCCGCACCTGGCTGTGCTCGACGCAGTGCTGGACGCCGGGATCGACCCCGCGGCGGGGCCCCTGGTCACCAGCAAGATCGAAGAGGCCTTCGTCAACTCGGGGAAGTACGTGGTCCTGGACAGGGCCAACATCGATCGCGTTCTCCAGGAGAAAGAGTTCCAGCTTTCCTCCGGGATCGTGCGCAACGAGGAGGTGCGCCAGGCCGGTGAGTACCTCGGCGCGGATGCCGTGGTGGTGGCCACGGTCTCCCGGATCGGCCAGACCTTCGTGGTCAGCGCCAAGATGATCGACGTGGTGTCCGGGGAGATCGCGGCTCAGACCTCCTCCGAAAAGGCCGGGCGCATCGACGTGCTGCTCGAGGTGGCCCGCATGGTCGGGGGGCGGTTGGCGGGAACCGACATCTTCATCGTCTCGGTGGACGAGCAGCGGGCGCAGGAGCTCGTGGAGGAGGACGAACAAGAGGAGGAGGAACCCGAGGAAGTCGTCGAGGAGTACGAGGAGGAGTACGAGGAGGAGTACGAGGAAGAAGAGGAAGAGGAAGAG
>JAFGFV010000053.1 GCA_016930895.1 Spirochaetales bacterium
CCGGGAGATCGGCGCCGACGGCTACGATCCCACCGCCCCCGGGGGAGTGGAATTGGCCCGAAAACTCGTCGGCAAGAGCGAGTAAAGGCCGGCAAGGGCGGGACAGCCCTCCGCGGGCTTCGATGGACTTCACAGAGGAGGAAGAGGATGGTCTGCAAAGGGTTCACCAGGAGGTTGAAACCTCTCGAGATACTGACGGACGAACAGGTCCAGGAAATTCACTGGGGCACCCTGGATGTGCTCGAAAGAACCGGCATTCGGTTCGAGAGTGAAAGGGCCCTGAAATTCCTGGCCGACCATGGCTGCAAGGTGGACTTCAAAGAGAACCGGGTCAGGATACCGAGCTATCTGGTGGAGCAGAGCCTTGCGAAATGTCCCTCCAGCTTTCTCCTCAAATCGAGGGACCCGCGAAACAACCTGAGGATCGGCGGAGACACGGTCTATTTCACCGCCTCAGTGGGCATGCGGACCGTGGACCTGGATACGGGGGAACAGCGGATTCCCACCATGCAGGAAAACGACGACGCGGTGCGCGTGTTGGATGCCCTGGAGAGCGTGCACATACTGGTGTCCTACTGCCCCTACTCGGAGATCCAGGGCGTGCCGCCGGTCCTGGCGTACCCCGTGAGCACTGCCAGCAGGATGCGATACTCGACCAAGGTCTCACGGTCCAGTCAGGTCATGGATTCCGAGCTGTGGGACATCAAGATGGCGCAGGCAACGGGGACCGATGTCCTGGGTGACATGGAAGCTTCACCGCCTTTGACTTACTACGAGAACACGGTGAACTCCGCGTTCCGATTCGGCGAGACGGAGTTTCCCGTGTTCATGGCCAGCGGTCCGGTCATGGGCGCCACGGCACCCGCCACCTTCGCCGGGTCCACCATCACCAACAACGCCGAAATCATCGCCGGCATCGTGCTCCTGCAGCTGATCAGCCCCGGAAAGGGCGTGATGGCTTCACATTTCGTCTTTCCCATGAACATGCAGAGCGGCCAGCCCGGATTCGGCGGCGTAGAGATCGCGCTTCACGATGCGATATTCAACCAGGTGTGGAGAAAATACGGGATTCCCACGGCGAGCTGCAACCCATATGCGAGCAACGCCAAGGCCATCGATTTCCAGAACGGCTACGAGCGAATGCTTCTTTCTCTGGCCGCGGCCCTGTCCGGGGCCAATTTCGTGATTCTCCATGGCGGAGTTCACGGCGAGCTGACGTTTCACCCCGCGCAGGCCGTGCTCGACGACGACATCGCCGGGATCGTGGGGCGCTTTATCGCCGGGACCAGCGTCAGCGACGACAGCCTGGCGGTGGACCTGATCGAGGAAGTCGGCCCCATTCCCGGGGTCTACCTGGACAAGGAGCATACGCGGCGCTGGTGGAAGAAGGAGTTCTTTGTCCCGAAGTCTGCGGACAGATCTTCCTACTCCGAGTGGATCAAGTCAGGACGCAAGACTGCCCTGGAAAACGCGAAGGAGAGGGTCAAGGAGATCGTCGCTACCCACAAGCCGATGCCCCTGTCCCAGGAGCAGGATGCCCGGATCGGCGAGATCCTGAAAGAGGCAGAAAGCTACTATAAAGAGAAGGGTGTGCTGTGACTCGCTGGGCTCGTTGAGCCCTGCCGCGGTCTACGGATCCACGCGGCCGCAGCGGCATTCCTATGCGGGGCCCGACGACTTGACGGACATCGAGCTGAGCCGGACCCTGATGACGGTCACTCCGTCCAGCTCGCGGGACTCGAACTTCCAGCCGGCATACTCCTGGCCTGCGTACTTGAGGGTCAGGGCGGCCAGGGCGCGGCGCTTCTCCTCGTCCTGCTCGACCAGGGCTGCGTGCCCGAAGGCGATGAGGCTGCGGTAACGGGTCGAAAAGCTGCACGGGCGGGAGCCCGGAATGACCCCGCTGAACTCGTCGACCTCGACGCAGACCCGCTCGTCCCGGGCAAGGCGGCGCAGCTTCTCGCCCTCCCCGGCGCAGTGGAGGTACAGGGCCTCACCGTCCCAGGTGAAGTGCAGCGGCACCACGTAGGGAAAATCGCCGAAGGCCTGCGCGCCGGCTTGCGCACCGCCTTGGGCGCCGGGCTGCGCGCGCGTGCTGTCGAGCCCGGCTCCTGACAGACCGATCCGGCAGACCGGGGCCTCCCTGAGCAGGCGCTCGCTGTCGGCGCTTTGCTTGTCGGTTCGTCGCATGCCCGCATCCTACCCCGGCTGCTGCGGGTGCGCCAAGCCCGTGGGCAGCCCAGGGCACGGAGCGAAGGAGCCGGCGAGAGCTTGACGCCCGCCCTCTTCGGGGAATACATTGGTAGGCAGAAGTGGGGTGGTTCCACCAGGGTTGCTGCCGCGCTCTCCGGCGTCCTGCCGGGGATGGGGCCGCAATTGGAGCCTGAGATTACACCCGTTGAACCTGATCTGGGTAATGCCAGCGAAGGGAGCGCGTTACGAACCATCCGCACTCCTCAATCTCACGGGTCCGATGAGGAGGTATTCTATGAAACTCTGGATTCGCTCGAAGCCAGGCGCGATCCTGGCGCTCGTGCTGTCGACTGGACTGTGCGCCATCGCTGGGGTGTCTGCCTCGCCGGCCGCGGAAGAGGCCCCCGAACTGGTGATCTACGCCTACGACAGCTTCGTGTCCGAGTGGGGCCCTGCCGGCAAGGTGATCCCGAAATTCGAGCAGGCCACGGGGATCGACGTCGAGATTGTCTCGGTCGGCGATGCCGGACAGGTGCTAAGCCGGATCATTCTCGAGAAGGACCGCCCCAGGGCGGACATCGCCGTAGGCGTCGACAACAACCTGCTGGCGCGCGCCCTGGAAGAGGAGGTGTTCGAGCCGTACGAGTCCCCGAAGCTGCAGGGGGTGCCCCCGGCCCTGCGCTTCGACCCGAGCCGCTCCGTGACTCCCTTCGACTACGGCTACTTCGCCTTTGTCTACGATTCCGAGATGCTCGAGGAGCCCCCCCGGAGCCTCGAGGAGCTCACCGAGCCGCGCCTGCGCGGCAAGATCATCGTCGAAGACCCCCGCACCTCCAGCCCGGGGCTCGGTTTTCTCCTGTGGACGATCGCCGTGTACGGGGAGGGCTACCTGGGCTACTGGGAGCGGCTGGCCCCGAACCTGCTGACGATCACCGACGGCTGGGACACCGCGTACGGCATGTTCACCGGCGGGGAAGCGCCGCTCGTGCTCAGCTACACCACCAGCCCGGCGTACCACCTGGAGTACGAGCAGACCGAACGCTACCGGGCCCTGATCTTCGAGGAGGGCAACTACCTGCAGGTCGAAGGCATGGGGATCCTCCGTGGAGCTCCGCACCCCGAGGCGGCGCGCCGGTTCATCGATTTCGTCCTGACCGAGGAGTTCCAGGCGGAGATCCCCCTGACCAACTGGATGTACCCCGTGGTTTCGGGGGTGCCTGAGCCGCAGTCCTTCCGCCTGGCCCCGGAGCCCGCGACCACTTTGCAGCTTGCCGCCGAGGAGATCCGTAAGAACCAGGGACGCTGGATCGAGGCCTGGGTCAGAGCGGTGAGCCGTTGAGCCGCCGGACGGCGGCCTGCCGCCTGCTCGGTGGGGTGAGAGGGCTTTCGGCGCGCAGGCCGTCGGCGGTCGAGCCGGAGGGACTGTCACTGCCGCTGTCCCTGCTCGTGCTGATTGGCCCGGGGCTCTTCCTGGTCTGGTTTTTTTTCTATCCCCTGGGAAGCGTGTTTGCGACCGGGGTCAGCGTGGCGCGGGTGGGCCGGCTCCTGGCGGACCCCTATTATCGCCGCATCATCGCCTTTACCGTAGAGCAGGCCTTCCTGTCCACGCTGCTGGCCGTGGCCATGGGTCTGCCCGGGGCCTACCTGCTGGCCCGTTACGAGTTCGCGGGCAAGGGGTTGGTCCGGGCCCTGACCACGGTGCCCTTCGTGCTGCCCTCGATCATCGTCGTCCTGGGCTTCGTGCGCTTCTTCGGCAACAACGGAATCCTGAACCGGGCCCTGATGGGGGTCTTCTCCCTCGAGGAGCCGCCCCTGCGGGTGTTGTACTCGCTGAAGGCCATCCTGCTGGCCCACGCCTTCTACAACTTTCCGATCTGCATACGGATCGTTTCCAGTGTATGGGGGCGCCTGCGCCCCAGCACGGAGGAAGCCGCGCGGAGCCTGGGGGCCCGCGGCTTGAGGCTGTTCTGGCGGGTGACCCTGCCCCAAATCCTGCCGGGGGTTCTGTCTGCAGCAGCCCTGATCTTCATTTTCTGCCTTCTGAGCTTCGCGGTGGTGCTGGTGCTGGGCGGGGGCCCACGGTACTCCACCGTGGAGGTGGAGGTGTACCGCCTGGCCAAGGTAAGCGTGGACCTGGAGTCGGCCAGCACCCTGGCGTTCGTAGGGTCCCTCATCTCCCTCGGGTTTCTGTACCTGTACATCCGGCTGCAGTCCAGGACCAGCTTCGGGGAGGATCTCGGAGGAGCCGGCGAGCTGCCGCGCCTGCGGGTGCTACTGCGCCGACCGGTGGGGCTGTTGTTTCTCCTGTATCTGGCAGCCATGACCCTCGTGGTGCTGGCTCCCATGGCGACCGTCGTGGCGTACTCCTTCCAGGCGCGCACCGGCTGGAACCTGCGTACCGTCAGTCTGGAGTGGTACCGGCGCATTCTGGAAGGCGGGGGGCCTTACCTGCGGGCGGTCCTGAACAGCCTCTTTTTCGCAGCCCTGACCGTGCTCTTCTCCCTGCCGTTGGGAACGGTCCTGGCCTATGTGGCCGCCCGGACCCGGATGCGCGGGCGGCAGGTGCTCGAGGCCTTGGTCATGCTTCCCATGGGCATCTCCTCGGTAATCCTGGGTCTGGGGTACATCAAGGCCTTCCGGAGTCTTCCCGGGCTGGGGGACCGCCTGCAGGGAAGCTGGTACGCGATCGTACTGGCCCACACGGTGATCGCCTATCCGTTCGTGATCCGGGCCGCGGGGGCCATGTTCCGCAAGATCAAGCCCAGCCTGGTGGAAGCGGCCCGGAGCCTGGGGGCCGGCCCCTGGCAGGTCTTCTGGCGGCTGGAGCTGCCCCTGGCGCGCACGGCTCTCGTCACCGGGGCGGCGTTCGCCTTCGGGATTTCGGTAGGAGAGATCAACGCGACCCTGATGCTCTACAATCCCCGGCTGGTCACGATTCCGGTCATGATCTACCGCCTGATCGGCTCGTACAACTTCATCGGTGCGTGCGCCATGGGTTCGGTGCTGATGGCCTTCTGCTTCCTGGCCTTCATGATCATCGACCGGGCGGGGGAGGGGGTCTGAAATGGGTCTCGAGCTGCGGAGAGTGCTCAAGCTGTACTCGGATTTCCGCCTGGAGCTCGATTTCCAGGTACGCCCCGGAGAGCTGCTGATCCTGCTCGGTCCTTCGGGCTGCGGCAAGACCACAACCCTGCGCATGGTGGCCGGGTTCATCGCCCCCGACGAGGGGGAGATCCTGATGGACGGCCGCCGCATCGACGGCCTGCCGCCGGACCGCAGGGGGATCGGGATCGTGTTTCAAGACTATGCCCTGTTTCCCCACCTGAGTGTGGCGGACAACGTGGCCTTCGGTCCGCACGTGCAGGGGTGGGGCAGGGCCCGCCGGGCGGCGCGGGTCGAGGAGCTGCTGGCCCTGGTGTCCCTGGCAGGCTATGGCCGCCGCAAGGTGACTCGCCTGTCCGGAGGGGAGCAGCAGCGGGTGGCACTGGCCCGGGCCCTGGCCCCCAACCCCCGGCTCCTCCTGCTGGACGAGCCCCTGAGCGCCCTGGACGCCAAGCTGCGGCAGGGGCTGCGCGGCGAGATCCGGCGGATCCAGCAGGAGCTGGGCCTCACCACCGTGTACGTGACTCACGATCAGGAGGAGGCCCTCGCCCTCGCCGACAGGATCGCAGTCATGCGCGATGGGCGCATCGAGCAGATCGACGCCCCCAAGGACTTGTACCGTCGTCCCCGGAGCCTGTTCGTGGCCTCGTTCCTGGGGCGGGCCAACCTGGTCCCCGCCCGGATTTCCGGCCGGGAGGGGGAGCATCTGGTCGTGCAAACGCCGGTGGGGCGGTTTCGGGCCGACGGAGCGGCCTGCGAACGGGCGGCTTCCGGCGCCGGGGGCGCCGACCGCCTCCGGGGCGAGACGGAGACGCTCCGGGGCGGCGCAGAGGCTACCCTGTTCTTCCGCCCGGAAAGCTGCGAGCTGCACCCGCGAGACGAGCGGCTCGGCGCCAACGGGGCCCGCGGCGTGGTCCGGCGGGTCGAGTACCTCGGCAGCCGTCAGCTCCTGGAGGTCGAGGCGGGGGGCCTTCGCCTGACCCTCGACCTGCCGGGGCGGGACTCTTTCGCGGTGGGGGAACCCGTCGGCTTCTCGGTGCCCCCGGAACGCTGCTGCCTGCTCCCCCGCTGAGCAGGCGCCCGGCGTTCCGGAACTCCAGGGGCCGACAGCTTGCCCCTCTACCCTTCGCTGGCCGACTTGAGCACGCAGTGCAGGAGGACGTTGGTCCCCATCTCGCAATGCTCCCAGGTGGTGTTCTCGACCTCCACGTGGCTCCGGCCGCCGATGGACGGCACGAAGATCATGGCCGTCGGGCAGATCTGGTTCATGTAGCTGGCGTCGTGGCCGGCGCCGCTGACCATGTGCAGGTAGGAGTAGCCGAGCTCCCGGGCCGACTCCATGACCCGCTCGACCAGCTTCTGGTCGAAGGGCGCGTGTTCGACCCGCCAGGTCTCCTCGATCCGGATCGGGCAGCCCCGGCGCGCCGCGATGTCCTGGAAGTCCTTCTTGACCAGCTCCCAGGCCTTGAGGGCGTGATCATCGTCCCAGGAGCGGATGTCGACGGTCAAGTGCACCTTGTCCGGGATGATGTTCCGGGAGTTCGGGTAGTTCTGAATCTCGCCGACCGTGGCCACCATGTTGCCGCCCATCCGGCCGGGCAGCTCATTGACCTTCAGGATCATCTCCGCCGCGGCGCACAGAGCGTCGTGACGACCCTCCATGGGGGTGGGGCCGACCTGGTTGGCCTCGCCCTCCAGGTACACATCGTACCAGTGCAGGCAGAGGATCCCCTTGGGGGCGCCGATGCTCTTGCCTTCCTTTTCGAGCACCGGGCCCTGCTCGATGTGGTACTCGTAGTAGGCGTGGACCGGGTGCTTCCTGGCCGGCACCTTGCCCATGTAGCCGATCCGCGCGAGCTCCTCGCCCTGTTTCTTGCCGTTGATGTCCGTGCGGGCGTAGGCCCAATCGCGCTGGAGGGCCCCGGCCCACACGCCGGAAGAAACCATGGCGGGGGCAAAGCGGGAGCCCTCCTCGTTGGTCCAGTCTACGATCACGATCGGGCGCTCGGTCTCCACCTTGTTCTCATGAAGGGTGCGCATGACCTCCAGCATGCCCATGACCCCCAGGATACCGTCGAAGCGGCCGCCCTTGGGCTGGGAGTCGATATGGGAACCGCTCATGACCGGCGGGAGGTCGTTGCGTCTGCCCGGTCGCCGGCCGAAGATGTTGCCCATCTCGTCGATCGTGACCTCCAGGTCGAGCTCCTTGAGCCACTTCACGAACAGGTCCCGGGCCTGCTTGTCCTCGTCGGAAAGGGCCAGGCGGGTCACGCCTCCGCCTTGGGTCGCACCGATCTTGGCCATTTCCTCGAGAGTGGACTGCAGGCGCTTGCCGTTCACGCGCAGGTTCTTGGGTTCCAACTGGATCCTCCAAATGGTAGTTGAAATATCGTTTGAGAGTATTGTAGCGGGAGGGCGCGGAAAGTCAAGGGCGGGGAGGCTGCGAAAGTGCTGGCGGGCAGGCAGGCCCTGCGCTACACTTGAAGGCGTCGGATGGGTTGCCGCAGACTCGCGTTGATCGCGATCCTTTCCCTTCTCCTCGGGGCCCGGTCAGACCGGCTGCTTGCCGAAACGCAGCGGCTGTACCTGAGCTTCCTCGGAGACATCATGATCCACACCGCCAACTACCTGAGTCCTGACTACGACGCAATCTACGCCTCGCTGCGCCCCATCCTGCTTCGGGACACTCTGAGCTTCGCCAACCTCGAGTTCCCGGTCGATCCAACCCGGGGATACTCGAGCTATCCCCGTTTCAACGCCCCGCGGGAATACCTGCGCGCGGCCGTGGTGGCCGGGATCGAGGTCTTCTCCCTGGCCAACAACCATGCGGCGGACCAGGACCTGGAGGGCATCCGCGGAACCCTCCGGTCCCTGGAGGAGGTCGGCCGTCAGGCCTTTCGGCGCGTCTACCACCACGGGACCCGGGCTTCCCTGGAGGAGCCCTTCGCCCCCGTGGAAATTCGGGCCAAGGGGGTGCGCATCGGCTTCATGGCGGTGACCCAGGTGGTCAACTGGCCGCTGCCGGGTCCCTACGTGCACGTGGTCGACTACGCCAATCCCCGCCACCGGGAGCGGTTCCTGCCGTACATCGAAACTGTGGCCTGCGACTTCGACCTGTTCGTGCTCTCCTACCACGGCGGCCGGGAATACGCCGCCGAGCCCGAGGAAGCCAAGGTGCGCTTCTTCCGTGAGTTGGTCGAGCGTGGGGTCGATGTCGTGTACGGTCATCACCCCCATGTGCTGCAGCGGTACGAGCTCATCGATCGACAGGAGGGCCCCGGTCTGATTCTCTGCTCCACCGGGAACCTGCTCTCGGGGATGACCGCGTGCGTGGACCCCGGCGAGGCGTCCGACCCGCGAGCCTGGACCGGCGATTCGGCTCTGTGGCTGGTGGTGGTCCAGGTCGGGGACGGCCGGGCCGAGGTGGAGCAGGTCATGCCGCTGCCCATCTCGAACTACCGGGACCGTCACGGAGCGATTGGGGTGCACACCTTTGCTGCTCTGGCGGGGGAGGGGCTGCCGGAACCCTGGCTGAGCTACTACCGGGAGCGGCACGGCGCCCTGCGGGCCCTGTTTCGCCGGTGGGCCGCTCGTCCCTCCGACCGCTGACTCGAGTGCCCCTGCCGACGATTCCTCTTGCCGCGAACGGACAAGAAACATTACTTTTGCGGTAAACTTACCTGCAGCATGCCGGAGGCAAAGAGAATGGCCGAAGTCACGTTCAAGGGTGTCAAGGTCAAGACGGTTGGTTCCCTTCCGAAGGTCGGAAAGAAGGCGGCGGATTTTCTCCTGACCCGGGGAGACCTGAGCGATGTCTCGCTCAAGGATTTCGCGGGCAAGAAGAAGATCCTGGGCATCGTGCACAGCCTGGACACGGGGACCTGCGCCGCCTCGGCCAAGCGCTTCGAGGCGGAGATTGCCAAGTTGGCGGACACCGTGGTGTTGACCATCAGCAACGATCTGCCCTTCGCCCAGTCCCGCTTCTGCCAGGCCGAGGGGATCAAGAATGTGGTCACCCTGTCGCAGATGAGAAACCGGCGCTTGGGAAGAGACTACGTCGTGGAGTTCGTCAGCGGGCCCATCGCGGGACTGACCGCTCGGGCCGTCGTGGTGCTCGACGAGAACAACATGGTGCGGTACACCGAGCAGGTCCAGGAAGCCACCCACGAGCCCAACTACGAGGCGGCCCTCAAAGCGGTGCAGGGCTGAGTACCTCCAGGGCCGTGGACAGCTCGGTGGTCGGGAGCCTGCAGGCCCGATCCCGGCACACGTAGATCGCCGCGCGGCCGTCCAGGTCCCGGTAGTCCTGGAGGAAGGGTGCCAGCTTCAGGATGGGCGGCTCAGGCTCATCGGTAGGGCGCAGGAGGAGGACCCGCGAGGGAAGGTACTCTCGACGGAGGGCCCGAGCGATCTGCCGGGTATCCGGGGCCTCGGAGCGCCCGGCGATGACCACCTCGTATGCGGGGCCGAGCAGAAAATCCGCCGCGCTCAGAGCAAAGCCGAAGGCCCCCGGGGCGCGGCCCACCTGGGCGGCGTACAGCGACGCGAGCCGTTCGGCCCGTTCCTCGTACTCCGGGCGCTCCCCGATGGCGCCAAGGCGAAGGAGAGCCAGAAGGGCGACCGAGTTCCCCGAGGGCAGGGCGGAGTCGACGAAGGAGCGGCTTCGGACCAGCAGCTCTTCGGCCTCGTCGGCGGTCTGGAAGAAACCTCCGCCCTCCTCCCGGTCATCCCAGTACCGCTCGACCAGCTCGTCCATGAGCCGGAAGGCCTCGCTCAGGTACTGGGACTCGAAGGTCGCCTCGTACAGCTCCGCGAGCCCCCAGATCAGGTAGGCGTAGTCGTCGGCGTACGCCCGGATGGCTGCCTCGCCGCCCCGATAGCGGTGCAAGAGCCGGCCCTGCGCATCGAGGAGCCGCGTAAGCAGGAACTGCGCGGCCCCAGCCGCCGCCTCCCGGTAGTCCGGCTCGTCGAGCACCGCGGCCGCCCTCGCCAGGGCGGCGATCATCAGGCCGTTCCAGCCGGTCAGGATCTTGTCGTCCCGCAGGGGGCGGACCCGCGCGCCTCGTGCTGCTAACAGCTTGTCCCGAACCGCGGCCGGAAGGCTGCTCGCCCCATCCCTGAGAGCCAGGATGTTGGCGCCCGTCTGCTCTCCGCCGGCCTCTTCGCGGTAGTTGCCGCCCTTCTCTACGGAGGTGATCGCCGTGAGCTCCTCCACCTGCTCCGGGCTCAGGACAGACTCGAGCTCTGCAAAGGTCCAGAGGTAGAACTTGCCTTCCTCGCCCTCGCTGTCCGCATCCTCGGCGGAGTAGAACCCGCCTTCCGGGGCGCGGAGGTCCTGCAGCACGTAGGTCAAGACCTCCCGCGCGGTGCGCGCGTACAGCTCCTTGCCCGTGGCCTGGTAAGCCTCGGTGTACGCCATGGCGAGCATGGCTTGGTCGTACAGCATCTTCTCGAAGTGGGGAACCAGCCAGCGGGAGTCGGTGGAGTAGCGGTGGAAGCCGAAGCCCACCTGGTCGTAGATCCCTCCCCGGCGCATCGCTTCGAGGGTGGTCTCGACCATGGCGAGAGCCTCCCGGCTCCCGGTCCGTTTCCAGTAGCGCAGGAGGAAGATCAGGTTGTGGGGGGTCGGGAACTTGGGGCGGCCACCGAAGCCGCCGTTGGACTCGTCGAACTCGGCCTCGAGTGCCCGGAAGGCCTGGTCCAGGGCGGGGGCGCCGAGAGCACCGCCGGAGGAATAGGCCCCGTCGATCTGCCGCAGTGCCTGCACGACCTGTTGGCCGGAGCGATCGATCTCCCCCCGGCGGTTCTGCCAGATCTCCTGGATCCGGGGGATCAGCTCCACCATCCCCAGCCGACCGTAGCGGCTGGTCTTAGGGATATAGGTGGCGGCGAAGAAGGGACGGCCGTCCGGAGTCATGACGATCGTCAGCGGCCACCCCCCCTGCCCGGTCAGCAGCTGCGCAGCGCTCATGTACACCGCGTCCAGGTCAGGGCGCTCCTCCCGGTCCACCTTGACGGATACGAAGGCCTCATTCATGAGGGCCGCCACGCGCGGGTCCTCGAAACTCTCATGCTCCATCACGTGGCACCAGTGACAGGTGGAGTAGCCAATGGACAGGAAAATCGGCTTGTCTTCGGTTCGAGCCTTCTCGAACGCTTCCTCCCCCCAGGGGTACCAGTCCACCGGATTGTCGGCGTGCTGGAGCAGGTACGGACTCTGCTCGTGTTGCAGGCGATTCAAGGTTTCTCCTTGGGGCTCCGACGGGTATGCCGGGCCGGCCACGACCGCTGCCAGGGTAAGCGCGCGAATCCAGTCCGGGCAGAGCGGTCTCTTCATCCTGCTGATAAGGAAACAATTATTACTGGCAAAGTCAAATATAAAAACCAGCGCTGCCGCGGTCTGCCGCCGTGCCGAGCCCCGACCTGCTCAGCTGCGGCTTCCGCAGACTCGGCAGCGAGGGTCCCGCTCGAGGCTGACCTCGTGGAACTCCATGGAGTCCCCGTCGCAGAACAGCAGCCTTCCGCGGAGCAGCTCGCCGGTGCCGGTCAGATACTTGAGGGCTTCCAGCGCCTCGAGGCACCCCAGGAACCCCGCGGCGGCGCCGAGGATCGGAAGGGTGGCGGCGGCTTGCGCCTCGGGGACCAGGCAGGCCAGGCAGGGGGTCTGCGGCGGCTGGAAGAACCCGATCTGCCCGCACAGTCCCTGGACCCCCGCATGGATGAACGGGATACCCGACTCCAAGGCAAACTGGTTGATCACGAACCGGGCGTCGAAGTTGTCGAGGCAGTCCACCATGAGCGACGCCTCACCGACCAGGCCTCGGATCCTCTCACGGGTGATCGCGTCGGTAAGGGCGACCACCTGGACCGCAGGGTTGAGACGGGCCAGGCGGTCCGCGGCCGAAGCAGCCTTGTCCCGTCCGATGTCCTCCTGACCGTGCAGGATCTGGCGGTTCAGGTTGGAGAGCTCCACTCGCCCCGCATCGCAGATGCGCAGGGTACCCACCCCGGCAGCGGCGAGGTACAGGGCCACGGGGCTGCCGAGGCCCCCCGCCCCGGCGATGAACACCGTGGCCGCGGCCAGGCGCCGCTGGGCCCGCTCTCCCCATCCGGGAATCTGGATCTGGCGCTGGTAGCGCGCCCGCTCGTCAGGGCTCAGGCGCCATCGGGTCATGGAAGGGCCTGCCTCAAGAGGCGATCAGCTTCCGGTACGCGGGGGCGTCGAGGAGTCCCTTGGCTTGGGCGGGATCGTCGATCCGCATGGTGAACAGCCAGCCGGCTCCGAAGGGGTCCTGGTTGATTGTCTCCGGCTTGTCGGTCAGGAGCGTGTTGGTCTTGAGCACCTCCCCGGAGAGCGGGGAGGAGAGGTCGTTGGTGGACTTAACCGATTCGATGGTGCACACGATGTCCCCCTTTTCGACCCTTCTGCCTTCCTCGGGAAGGTCCGCAAAAACGATGTCTTCGAGCTCCTGCTGGGCGTGATCGGTGATGCCGAAGCGAGCCTCATTGCCCGCGATCTCGATCCACAGGTGCTCCTCCGTGTACAACAGCTCGTCCGGGTTCATGGGCGCCTCCTACTCCATCAACCCTAAGCCATTCTCGGCCTCCGCGCAACTCCGGCTCCGAGCCTCAGCAGCCGGGGCCCCGAATCCGGAGCCTTTGCCTTTCCCTACGTCTTCGATTATTGTATATACCAATTGCGCGAGCGGAAGGGGGAAACCTCCATGACCAAGCATGAGTTGCTCGAGGTCCTCGAGATGATTCTGAACGAGGCGCACACGGCCGTTCTGGCCACGACCGACGACGAGGAACGCCCGCGCATGCGCTGGATGACACCCGCGTTGATCCCGGGAAGGAGCAACACGATTTTCTCGGTGACCTCCCCGGGCTTCACGAAGGTGCACCAGTTGGCCGCGCACCCGGAGGTGGAGTGGCTTTTCCAGACGCCCGTTCTGGACACGATCGTGACCGTCCGCGGCCGGATCAACATCGTGGAGAACCCGTCCCTGCTGGCGGAGGTTCTGGAAGCACTCGGCCCATACATGCGCTCCTTCTGGACGCTCAAGGCAGACGAGCGCGATCTGGTCGTGCTGGAGACGGTGATCGAAGAGGCGACCTTCTACAAGCCCATGAAGGGGCTCAAAGAGGTCATCTCGGGCTGGTAGGGGAGGCTTCATGGCCAAAGACAAGAAGGGCGATGGTGGTTTCCGCGCCGAGCTCCTGCGCCAGATGCTCCTGATTCGGCGCGTGGAGGAGAAGGCCGGCCAGATGTACGGCCTTCGCAAGATCGGCGGGTTCTGCCACCTGTACATCGGCCAGGAGGCGGTGGCCGTGGGAGCGATCGCGGCGCTGGATCTCAAGACCGACTACGTCCTGACCGCCTACCGGGATCACGGCCACGCCCTGGCCTGCGGCATGGATCCCAAGGTGGTGATGGCGGAGCTGTACGGCAAGGTCGACGGCTGCTCCCGGGGAAAGGGCGGCTCCATGCATCTCTTCGACGCCAATCGGCACATGCTCGGCGGCAACGGGATCGTGGGGGCGCACATCCCCGTGGCCACCGGGGTGGCGCTCAAGCTGCGCTACCGTAAGGAGAAGGGGGTCGTGCTGTGCTTCTTCGGGGACGGAGCCATCCATCAGGGCTCCTTTCACGAGAGTCTGAATCTGGCCAAGATCTGGAGCCTTCCGATCGTCTATGTCTGCGAGAACAACCAGTACGGCATGGGGACGGACTTCCGCCGGGTGTCCTCCGTGGACGACTTTTCCAAGATGGGAGCATCCTATGACATACCCGGCAGGCAGCTGGACGGGATGGACGTGCTGAAGGTGTACGAGGGGGTCAAGGAAGCCGTGGAGCGGGCCCGCAAGGACAACCAGCCCAGCTTCCTGGAGATCGTGACCTATCGCTACAAGGGCCATTCCATGAGCGACCCGGCCACGTATCGGACCAAGGAGGAGCTGCAAGGCTATCGCAGGCAGGACCCGATCCTGATCCTCAAGGCCGCCCTGGTGGAGTCCGGCGAGCTCTCGGAGGAGCAGTTCGCGGCCCTCGACGCGGAGTGCAAGGAAGCGAGCGAGCAGGCCGCCAAGTTCGCAGAGGCGAGCCCGGAACCTCCCGCGCAATCCCTGTACGAAGACGTGCTGTACGAAGACGCCCGGGCTTAGGAGCGAGGTGCCCTCATGCCAATCATCACCTACCGCCAGGCGCTGCGAGACGCGATGGACGAAGAGATGGCCCGGGACGACAGCGTCATCCTCATGGGCGAAGAGGTGGCCCAGTACGACGGGGCCTACAAGGTGAGCCAGGGCCTGCTCGACAAGTACGGACCGGAGCGGGTGATCGACACGCCGATCACCGAAGAGGGCTTCACCGGTGTGGGGATCGGTGCGGCCCTGGCGGGCCTGCGCCCGATCGTCGAGTGGATGACCCTCAATTTCTCCGCCCAGGCCTATGACCAGGTGCTCAACAATGCCTCCAAGATGCTGTACATGTCCGGCGGGCAGCTCAAGGTGCCGATCGTGTTCCGGGGGCCCAACGGGCCGGCGGAGTATCTCGCCAGCCAGCACTCCCAGTCCTTCCAGGCGGTGTACGCGCGCATCCCGGGGATGAAGGTCGTGGCCCCCTCGACGCCGTACGACGCCAAGGGGCTGCTCAAGGCGGCGATCCGCGACGACAATCCCGTGGTGGTGCTGGAGGCCGAGCTCATGTATCCCTGGAAAGGGGAGGTGCCGGCCGAAGAATACCTGGTCCCGATCGGCAAGGCCGAGATCCGGAAGGCCGGCGAGGAGGTCACCCTGGTGAGCTTTTCCAAGCCCATGCAGATGGTGCTGGAGGCGGCGGAAGCGCTCGAGCAGGAGGGCTACAGCGCCGAGGTCATCGACCTGCGCAGCCTGCGGCCCCTGGACGAGGAGACGGTGTACGCTTCGGTGCGCAAGACCAATCGCTGCGTCATCGTGGACAACGACTGGCCGCTGGCCAGCGTCGGTTCTCACCTGGGCTGGCTGATCGGCAAGAACTGCTTCGACGACCTGGATGCGCCGGTGGAGCTGGTGGCCATGGAAGACGTGCCCATGCCGTACAACCACGCCCTGGAGCTGGCGGCGCAGCCGTCGGTGGAAAAGATCGTGGCCGCCGCCAGGCGGGTGATGTACGTGTAGAGCAGGCGAAGGAGGGACCCCGTGGCGGAACACGTGCTGATGCTGGCCTTATCCCCGACCATGGAAGAGGGGACGATCGTGAAGTGGCACAAGAGCGAGGGCGACGCCGTGGCCCAGAGCGAGCTGCTGTGCGAGGTGGAAACCGACAAGGCCACCATGGAGTACGAGTCCGCCAACGAGGGGACTCTGCTCAAGATCCTCGTGCCCGACGGAGGCCAGGCCAAGGTCGGGGAGCCGATCGCGATCGTGGGGTCGGAGGGGGAAGACATCACGGCCCTGGTCGAGGAGGCCAGGCAGGCCCGCCCGGAAGCCGCGGAGCCTGCGGGTGCGGAAGCTGCCGTCGAGGCACCGGGCGCTCAGGGCGGCCCCGCTGTCGCGCCGGCTGCGGCCGCCCCTGCCGCACCGGCTGCGGGCCCGGCTGCCGGGGGGCTCAAGGCGTCCCCCCTGGCCCGCAAGCTGGCCGCGGAGATGGGGGTGGACCTGGGCACGGTACGGGGCAGCGGTCCCGGCGGCCGGATCGTCAAGCGCGACCTGGAGAAGGTGGGCCGCGGCGGCGCGCCCTCCGCGGCGCGGGCGCCCCGGGCTGCGGGGGCCGCAGGGGCTGCGGGGATTGCGGGCCCTGCCGTCGAGGCCGCAGCGGGTTTCGGGGCGGCTGTCCTGCGGGACGAGCGGGTCCCGGTGTCGGGCAAGCGCAAGGTCATTGCCGAGAGGCTGGTCAAGTCCAAGTTCTCCGCCCCGCACTACTACCTGCGCATGGACATCGCGGTGGACGCCCTCCTGGAGGCGCGCCGCCGCCTGAACGAACGCCTGGGGCCGCAGGGCAAGGTCTCGCTCAACGCCTTCCTGCTGAAGCTGGTGGCGGAGGCCCTCAAGAGGCACCCTCAGGTCAACGCCTCCTGGGAAGGAGACAGCATCCTGCGCCACGGGTCCATCGACCTGGGGCTGGCGGTGGCCCTGGAGGACGGGCTGATCACCCCGGTGGTGCGCGACTGCGGTTCCAAGGGCGTGCTGGCCATCGACCGGGAGCTGTCCGAGCTGGTCGAGAAGGCCAGGAGCAACCGGCTCGCGCCGGAGGAATACAGCGGCGCGACCTTCACGGTCACCAGCCTGGGGTCGGCGGGGATCCTGGAGTTCACGGCCATCATCAATCCGCCAGGCTCCGCGATCCTGGCGGTGGGCAGGATCCACAAGGCCCCGGTGGTCGGGGACGACGACCAGATCCGAGTGCAGTCGACCATGATCGTGACCCTGTCCTGCGATCACCGGGTCATCGACGGGGCTGTGGGCGCCGCCTTCCTGGGCGGGCTCAAGCGCATGATCGAGAACCCGATCGAGGCCCTGTACTGAGCACCAAACCGAAGGAGAGCAACATGGCAAGCTACGACTACGATCTGCTCGTGTTGGGCGCCGGCCCCGGGGGCTACGTAGCCGCAATCCGGGCGGCCCAGCTGGGACTCAAGACCGCGGTGGTGGAGAAGGACAAGCCCGGCGGGGTATGCCTGAACATCGGCTGCATCCCCTCCAAAGCCATCATTCACTCCGCCGAGCTGGTGCGTTCGGCCAAGGAGCTGGAGGGTCTCGGAGCGAAGGTGGAGCTGGGCGGCCTGGAGTACGGCAAGGTGTTCGCCGCCTCGCGGAAGGCCGCCGACACCCTTTCCCGGGGCGTAGGATTCCTGCTGAAGAAGAACAACGTGGAGCTGATCGCCGGGGAGGGCGTGCTGGCGGGAGCTCACGAGGTACAGGTCAAAGGTGGCTCCGGCGGCGGCGCCGGCGGCGGCAAGAAGGTCACGGCCAAGAGCATCCTGATCGCCACCGGCTCGCGGCCCCGTCCCCTGCCGGGGTTCGATTTCGACGAGAAGCTGGTGCTGTCCTCCACGGGGGCCCTTATGCTCCAGGAGCTTCCCAAGCGGGTGTGCGTGCTGGGAGGCGGGGCCATCGGGGTGGAGTTCGCCCATATCATGAACGCCTTCGGGGTCGAGGTGCACCTGGTCGAAATGCTCGACCACCTGCTGCCTCTGGAAGACGCCGAAGTGGCGGAGGTCCTGACCCGCTCCTTCAAGAAGCGGGGGATCACGATCTACACCTCCACCAAGGCCTCCTCGTACTCCAAGAGCGACAAGGCGCTGAAGGTCTCGCTCGAGGGCCCGGAGGGGGCCAAGGAGATCGAGGTGGACCAGATCCTGCTGGTGGTGGGGCGCCTGCCGAACACCGAGGGGATCGGCCTGGAGGGGCTCGGCATCACCGCCGACAAGGGCTTCGTCCCTGTCGGGGACTACTACCAGACCTCTGTTCCGGGGGTGTTCGCCGTCGGCGACGTGATCCGTTCGCCCATGCTGGCCCACGTGGCATCCGCCGAAGGAGAGCTGGTGGCGGAGTACCTGGGGGGTCACGAGCCTCCGGCCCGCCTGGACCCCGGCGCCATGCCGGGGGGGGTGTACTGTGAACCTCAGGTGGCCAGCTTTGGCGTGACCGAGGCGCAGGCCGTGGAGCAGAAGCTCGACTTCCAGAAGGCCGTGTTTCCGTACCGGGGCGCCGGCAAGTCGGTGGCGATCGGCCGTACGGAGGGGATGGTCAAGATCCTGGTCGACAAGGAGACCCGGGAGATCCTCGGGGCCCACGTGGTCGGCGCCGAGGCTACCGAGTTGATCCACGAGCTGCTGCTCGCCAAGACCGCGGAGCTGCTTCCGGAAGACCTGGCCACCATGATCCATGCTCATCCGACCCTGTCCGAGGCGGTCATGGAGGCCGCCCGGGCCGCGGAGGGCTGGGCCATCCACGTGTAGACCTGTAGAGAACGCTGGGCTTCCCCAGTGCGCCCTGGGGGGGGTGCTCAGACCGGGGCGGGGGTGCGGAGGGCGGCGAGCAGCTTCTGGGTTTCCAGGGCGATCATCTTCTCCTCGTCGGTAGGGATCACCAGAACTGCGGTTCGGGAGCCCGGCGCGGAGATGTCCACCTCCCCCCGGGCGGACTGGTTCTTCTGCGGGTCGATGGCGACTCCCAGGATGCCCAGCCCCTGGCAGATCCGCTCCCGGACCACCGGCGAGTGCTCGCCGATCCCGGCGGTAAAGACCAGGGCGTCGAGGCGGTCTGCCAGGCAGGTGGCCAGGGCGGCGATGTACTTCCTGGCCGAGCGGGTGAACACCCGCAGGGCGAGCTCCGCCTGCCGGCTGCCTTCCCTGGCGGCCTCGGCCACGTCCCGCATGTCGCTCGTCACCCCCGACAGACCCCTGAGACCGGACTCGTGGTACAGCAGGCGGCTCACCTCGGCGCTGGGGATCCCCAGCTGGTCGATCATGTAGAGAATCACCGCGGGGTCCACGTCCCCGGAGCGGGTGCCCATGGGGACCCCGCACACGGTGCCGAACCCCAGAGAGGTGTCCACGGATCTTCCCCCCCGCACCGCCGTGATCGAGACCCCGTTGCCCAGGTGGCAGGTGATGCAGTTGAGCTCGCCGTGGGGCTTGCCCAGCAGCTCGGCGGCCCGCAGGGCGACGTACTGGTGGGAGGTCCCGTGGAAGCCGAAGCGCCGGATGCCATGGCGCTGGTAGAACTCGTACGGAAGGGCGTACACGAAGGCTTCCTCCGGCATGGTCGCGTGGAAGGCCGTATCGAACACCCCGACCTGGGGGATCGAGGGAAGGAGAGAGCGGACGGCCCGGATCCCCAGCAGGTGCGCCGGGTTGTGCAGCGGCGCCAGGCGGCCGGCCTCCTCGACCAAAGATTCTACTTCCGGAGTGATCACCATGGACTGGAAGATCTTTTCCCCGCCGTGGACGATGCGGTGGCCGACCGCGGAGATCACATCGACCGAGGGGATGACCCCGGTGTCGGGGCTCGTGATCGCCCCCAGGAGCCTCTCGAGGGCGACCCGGTGGTCCGGGAACGCCTCGGCCCACTCCTGACGCGGGCCGTCGGATGGCTCGTACAGGAAGCGCCCCTCGGGGAGGCCGATGCGTTCGATCAGGCCGCGGCACAGGGGATCCGGGCGCTCCACGTCCCGGAGCTGGAATTTGAGGGAAGAGCTTCCGCTGTTGATGACCAGGATGATCACGTAGATTCCTCCGTGTGTAGACCCCGCCATTGTAGCCGGCTTGCCTGAAATTATCAAATGAAATTCCAAATAACTTTTGAATCATTTGTGGGCAGGCGCAGGTTCGCCGGAGCGATTGACGAGCGGGGCGCGCCTCCCCATAATGGAGAGACTACTGTACACGACACGCGA
>JAFGFV010000350.1 GCA_016930895.1 Spirochaetales bacterium
CCCTCCTCCGGGGATGAAGAGCCTTGCTCCCCATGCATGAGTATTCATTGCATGTTTCGAGAAAGAAGTCAAAGCCGTCTTGCCCTTCGCTTCCCGCGGAGGCCGGCGCGCTTGACCAACACGCACCGTCCTGGATACGTTTTCCGAAGGAACCCCGCACGGCGGGCAGCGGAAAGGTGGCTTCAATGGTAATGGTAGAGGTAATCAAGGAACTCGCGCGCCGGAACGACAAGAAGATCGTCCTGCTGGTGATGGACGGCCTCGGGGGCCTGCCCCGGGAGAAGGGCGGCAAGACCGAGCTGGAGACGGCGAACACCCCGAACCTGGACGCGCTGGCCGCCGAGGCGGAGTGCGGGCTGCACTTGCCCATAGGCTTCGGCATCACCCCGGGATCGGCCCCCGGACACCTGGCCTTGTTCGGGTACGAGCCCACCGCCTACCCGATCGGTCGCGGCGTGGTGGCGGCCATGGGGATCGGCTTCCCGCTCAAGGCCGCCGACGTGGCCGCCCGGGTCAACTTTGCCACCCGGGACGGGGAGGGGCGGATCGTCGATCGCCGGGCGGGCAGGATCCCGACCGAGAGGTGCGCCGAGCTGTGCGAGCTCCTGTCCGCGGTCAAGATCCCGGGGGTGGAGGTGTTCATCCGCCCGGTCAAGGACTACCGTGCCGTGGTGGTCTTCCGGGGCGAGGGCCTGAGCGACCACGTGGAGGACACGGACCCCCAGGCCACGGGGGTCAAGCCTCACGACCCCAAGCCCGCCTCCGCGCAGGGCGAGCGCACCGCCAAGGTGGCGGCGGAGTTCGTCCGCCAGGCCCTCGAGCTGCTCCGGGACCAGCATCCGGCCAATGCGCTGCTGATGCGGGGCTTTGCCGAGCTGCCCTCCATTCCGAGCATGAGAGATCTGTTCCAGTTGTCGGCCGTGGCCATGGCCGTGTACCCGGACTACAAGGGGGTGGCGCGGCTTCTCGGCATGGACGTGGTGGAGGGTCTGGTCACTCTGGAGGACCAGGCCCGTGCCCTGAGGGAGCACTGGGACAAGTATGACTTCTTCTTCGTCCATCACAAGTACACCGACTCCAAGGGGGAGGACGGCGACTTCGAGGCCAAGGTGGCGGAGATCGAGAAGGTCGACGCCTTCCTGCCGCAGCTCACAGACCTGGATCCGGCGGTGGTCGTCGTGACCGGGGACCACTCGACCCCCGCGGTCTTGAAGGCCCACTCCTCCCACCCCATCCCGTTTCTCATCTGGGCGGAGCACCTCCGGCCGGACGACACGCGGGAGTTCGGCGAGCGGGCCTGCGCCCGCGGCCTGTGGGGAGTGCTCCCGGGGACCGCCCTGATCCGGCTGGCCCTGGCCTACGCGGACAAGCTGGTCAAGTTCGGCGCGTAGGACGGCGGTGGCCACCCCGCAGTCCGCTGGGCGGACACCGCCGTCCGCCGGGGCAGCGTCGCCCTCCGCTGGGCTCACGGTCAACGAGGACCTGCTCGCCCTGTTCCAGGGGGGCCGGAAGCCGCTCTTCCGGCTCTACGAGCCCCGCGAGGTATCCGTGGTGCTCGGGGCCGGGCGCAGGGCCGAGGAGGACGTGCTCCTCGACAGGGTCCGATCCGACGGGGTGGAGGTCCTGCGGCGCAGGGGCGGCGGCGGGACCGTGGTGCTGAGCCCGGGACAGGTGGTCCTGGCCCTGGTGACGGAGGTCGACTCGCCGTTCCGCAACCTGGAGTATTTCAGGCACATCAACGAGTGGGTTCGCCGGGCCCTGGGGGTCCTGGGCGTGGAACGGGTCGAGCACCGGGGGATCTCCGACCTGGCCATCGGGGAGCGGAAGATCCTGGGCACCTCCCTGTACCGCCGCAGGCTCCTGCTGTTCTACCAGGCCAGCCTGCTCGTGGACGTGGACTTGGGCCTGTTCGACCGCTACCTGCGCTTTCCCTCCCGGGTGCCGGAGTACCGCCGAGGCCGGGCGCACGGGGAGTTCTGCACGACCCTGCGGCGGGAGGGCTTGCTCGAGACTCCGGAGAGGATCCTGGCGGAGCTGCGCGCGGTAGTGGAGGCGGAGCTGCCCCGGCTGCGCTAGCTCGGGCGGCGCAGGGGCTTGCGGGCGATCTCCTCCCAGAACAGGCCGCGGCCGAGCACGCGGGCCCAGTCCCAGGCAGCGACCTCCTCTTTCCCCTCGGCGAGGGGCCGCAGGCGGTAGAGCTCCAGGGCGAGGGGCTGAAAGGTTCGGGGAGGCTCGGTCCCCAGTTGCGTGAGGGCGCGTTCCAGGACCGAGGGGCTGAGCGAAAAGCCCAGGGGGAACCCGGCGGCGAGGGGGAGCCGGGACCCGGCCTCGCAGGGCGGGCGCGGCCCGCCGAAGGGACCGCCCCAGGCCTGCGCCAGCTGGATCAGCGACGGCGCGGGCTGCAGCGACCACAGCAGCCAGTGACTGGCCCGGGCGAAGGGGCCGGTGACCAGGCGGCCGGACTCCAGGCGGCCCTCAGGCGCAGCCGGGGCTCCCCCCGTCTGCGCTTCGGCCCGCAGGGCTATCGGGACTGCCACCGGGACCGCCATGGCCTCGGGGAGACTCAGGCGTGCATGCAGCTCCCGCTGCAGCTCCCGCACCCGGCGCTCGATGTCCGTCGGGGGCGACACCCCGAGAAGCAGCAGGCTCACGCGTTCAGCCCCGGGAGGTCACTTTCCCACCCGATTGAGAAAGACCCTCACGGTCGTACCCTGGCCTTCCCGGCTGTCCACCTCGATCGATCCCCCATGCTGCTCGACGGTGGACTTCACGATGGTGAGTCCCAGACCGGTGCCCGTCTCCCCCAGCTCCCGGGCGTTGCTGGCCCGGAAGAACTCGCTGAACAGCCGGTCCTGCTCCTCCAGCGGGATGCCGATGCCGGTGTCGGCGACCTCCAGGAGCAGCTTCTCGTCGACCTCGCCGAGGCGCAGCCGCACGGTTCCCCCGGAAGGCGTGTACTTGATCGCGTTCGACAGGAGGTTGGTGATGATCGACTGGAGACCCTCTCTGCGCCCGTACACCTCGGCGGACTTGGCCAGGCAGTCGCTCTGAAGGGTCACACCCTTCTCCTGGGCTGCGGTGTAGTAGAAGCGGACGTTCTCGCTGAGCAGGGCGCACAGGTCCATACGTTCCAGCTCCGCGGTGGTCAGCTCCGCGCGGCCCTTGGCCAGCTCCAGCAGGTCCCCGATGCTTTTGGAGAGCGTCTCGGCCCGCACGTCGATGCGGCGGATCATATCCAGCTGCTGCGGGGTCAAAGGGCCGAGGTACCCCTGCGTCAGGGTCCGCGCCACCGACTGGATGGTGTTCAGCGGCGAGCGCAGCTCGTGGGAGGCCTTGAGCAGGAACCAGGTCTTGGCGTCGTCCAGGCGTTTGAGGCTCTCGTAGACTGAGGCTTTGTTGATCGAGAGAGTCACCAGGTCGCCGAGGATCGAGTACAGGGAGATCATCTCCTGTGTCAGGCGGCGCCCGCGCTCGCCGTAGACGCACAGCGCCCCCAGGGCGTGACCCTCGTGGCGCAGGGGGACGCAGATCAGGGATTCGATCTGATCGTCCACCTCCGGGAAGTCCCGCTCGAGGGCTTCCTCGACGAGCACGGCCTGCCCCTCCATGAGACTGCGGTGGTATAGGTTCTCGGCCACGTCGATGGACAGGTCGCTCACCTCCCGGGCGATCCCGGCCAGGGAGCGGACGCGCATGGTCCCGCTGTCGGTATCCCACAGCTTGATCGAACAACCGCGCACGGAGGTCACCTCGACCGTGAA
>JAFGFV010000351.1 GCA_016930895.1 Spirochaetales bacterium
GCCGGCGCCCGGGTGGACCCCGTTCGAACGGGCGGTTCGGGCGGCGTGGTGCGCTTTCCCCGGCGCCTGGTGCAGGAGGCGATCGCCTCCAACCAGCGCCTACTGCGGCAGGGTCGCAAGATGGTCCTGCTGAACGGTGTGACCTCCGAGCGCACCGACGGGAGTGAAATCCGGGCCAAAGTGAGCGGGGGATGCGACCGCTATCTGGACTGGGAGAGCGATGACATCCTGACGGCGGACCCTGATGCCCTGCTGCGCTTCATCCGCCTCGGCGAGATGCTCCCCGAAGTGAGCTTCGTGGGTAACCCCATCGTTCTGAGCCGCGACAGGGACGGCCGCCCCATCGACGAGCGCACACGGCGCATCCGGACCGCGGCCCTGATCGCCAAGAACACCCGCAAGCTCGGGTCCGTGGAGGTCTGGAGCGAAGCGGAGATCGACCTCCTGGTGGAGATCGGGACCATCGCCCGGGGAAGCCGGGAGGCGTACCTCGAGCGCCCTTGCCTGGTCACCGCTAAGGAGACGATCAGTCCCCTGTTCCTGGATGAGAACGCAGGCGATATTCTCCTGGCCCTGGCGGCCCGAGGACTGCCCTGCACGGTCATCCCCATGCCTCTGACCGGCCTGAACGCACCGGTCACGCCCCTGGGCAACGCCATCGTGGGGAACGCCGAGATCCTGGGGACCGTTACCGCGGTCAAGGCCTTCCACCCGGAGGCCCTGGTGGGAGGGGGCACCATCAGCGGGGTGCTGGACATGCGGACCGGGGTGGTGTCCTTCAGCGCCCCGGAGGCGATCCTTCAGGACATCGCCCTGGCCGAAGTGCACGAGCGGCTGTACGGCTTCGACTACCTGATCGGTAGCGGCTACACCGACGCCAAGTACCCGGCCGGCCAGGTCCTGGCCGAGAAGACCGCCAAGTTCCTGTTCACCTTCCTGTCGGGCCGGACCAGTTACCCGCTCGGGCTCATCAGCGCCGGCTCGGTGTTCAGCGATCTCCAGTGTCTGGTGGACCTGGAGCTGTGCCGGTACATCCACGGCCACTTCGCGCCCTTCGGAGGCGCAGCCTCGTCCGGCGAGTCGGAGGAGTTGGACGAGCTGGTGGAGCTGATCGATCAGGTGGGCGTCCAGGGCAACTACGTGGAACAGGAGCACACCCTGGCCCACTTCCGGGAGCGCTGGCTGCCCCAGCTCTTCGACCGCTCCAGCTTCGTCTCTCTGGAGGACAGCCGGGCCCGGGACCTCTACGCCGCTGCCCGGAGCAGGCTGGGCGAGCTGTACAGCGCTGGAGACTACTGGGAGCTGGAGCCGGAGAGGCAGAGGGAGATCGACCGGGTCGTGCGCTCGGCGGAGAAGACCCTGGCCTGAGTCGGTCCGGCAGCGACCGGTGCCCGGAGAGGACGGCTGGCTACGTGCCCGGAAACGCGGTGATTGCTCTCCCTCACATCGAAGGAGCGGCGGAAGCCCACGTGGTGTCTTGGTCGCTGCGGAACCGCTTGAAGGAGTAGCCGGCCACATAGGTCTCGATGGGGCTGACGGATTCCTGGATGTCGATCAGATTGATCGAGGCGTCACGAGGGATGCCGGACTGTTGCCAGGACAAAAGGGCCCGCCAGCAGGCTTCAGGGCTTCCCGGACCACCAGATCGACGGATCGGTTCCCCGACAATTCCTCCAGGCGCTCCTTGAGATCCACGCAGTTGTCGAAGGCCTTTCGGCCACTTTCGAACTGCACCAGGACTTCGACCGCCGCGCGGCCCCCCGCTCGCCCGGCTACGAAAGCTCGTGGAAGCTGCGGATATTGCGCCTCCAACGCCCGAAGGCCCACAGATCCCGCAAATAGAACCGCTCGAGGCGGCCCATGGACAGCCACAGCTTGTCTCCGGGCCGGGGGTTCTCAGGCGTGAAGGCCGCGAGGTAGAAGGTGCCCGAGTCGGGCAAGGTCCGGGTGATCCTGAGGTGGATCCAGGACTCCGTGCCGGTAAAGGGCTCGTGAAAGCGCCGGGGCTGCCCCTCGCTGGGGTACACGACCGCGCCGACTCCGACGGGGGTCTCGAAGCCCAGGGTTTCAGGGGGAAGACCCGGGCCGAGCAGGGCCATCGAGGGACGGTACCCCGTCAGGCGCTCGATCACGGGCACCCCCAGCATGAGCAGGACCTCCTGGCCCCGACATCCCTCGAAACGGAACCAGGCCTGGGGCCGTTCGACCTCCAGGGCGGCGTAGTAGACCTGGGACACCTCGGGCCGCTGGAGATATAACGCCCGGCTGAAGTGGTCGGGGGTCACGTCGGTCTCGATCGGGCGATGGCCGAAGAGCACCTCCCCGAGACGGGAGGGCAGGAAAAGAAGCTGGCTGGAAAGGCCGGAAGCGCTCACCGCTGCCCACATGATACATCGACCGGTCCTGACCGTCGAGGATCCGGTTTGGACTCCGAGAGCGTCTTCGGTTGAGAGTGCATGTCGAGCCTGGCCCGCTGCGGCCGGCGTGGACGAGTGAGCTGAGTCACTTTGCGACCGCGGGACCGCTCCCGACCGTGGTATCGAGAGCCAACGGTCCAGCGCTCGCGCGCCGGGCCAGCAGGGGAGACGAGCCTTGACACCTGCTTGTCGGGGGCATTAGCATCAGCCCATATCGTTGGAGTGAGGAGGCAGTCAGTGAACCGAAGCTCGAGAGTGCTGGTGGTCGTGATCCTTCTTCTGGCCATTGCCACAACGAACGTCGCCGCCCAGGGAGTGGGGAAGAACCCCGTACCGGCCTATTTCTTGACGTGGCTCGTGGGCTTTGGCACGGGCCACTTCTACATGCAGGACGATGCGGCGGTGCGGTTCCTGCTCCTGGACGCTGTGAGCTACCTGGCTACCCTCGGCGGCCTCGGCTACGCCTACTACGCTTTGTACGCGGACGTCTACGCCGATCCATACAGTACGGAGATGCCCACCGGTGCCCTGGTGGGTCTGGGCGTCGGGATCGTCGGTAGCCTGGTCTACACGGCGGTCAGGATCTGGGAGATCGTGGACATCTTCCAGGTCGCTGATGCCCGACAATCCGGTGGGAAAGCGGCGGTGCGGCCCATGCTGGAGATAGGCCCGGAAGGGACCACCGCGGGAGTCGCATTCTCGTACTGACGACTCCCCTCCCAGGGGATACTGTTCGCTGGTGGCCGGGAGTCCCGCGCCGATTCCTGGCCTTGGTTTCCGGACCTGCCTCCCGATCTTTACCGACTGTGCGTTGGATTAGCTCGCCACCCGGATCGTTCCGCGCTCGGCGCCGTTGAGTATTTGCGTGAATGCCGGTACGATCGTCCGCGGGCGGGGACGGTCTCAATACCAGCGTCACGGGAGGATCGGCGATTCATGTATCTCAGCTTCGACGTGGGCACGACCTCGGTCAAGACGGCCCTGTTCGACCGGGAGGGACGGCTCCTGGCAAAGGCCATTAAGGACTACACCCTGGACTCTCCGCGGGTGGACTGGTACGAGGTGGACCCCGGCGTCTACTGGCGCGCGGTCATCGAGGGCTTCAAAGAGACCCTGGCCGAAAGCCGTGTGGACCCCAGGCAGATTAAGGCGGTGGCGGGCTGCAGCCAGGGAGAGACCGTCATCCTCCTCGACGGGCGGGATGACCCGGTGCGGCCGGCCATGGTCTGGATCGACAACCGGGCGCGCGCCGAGGCCGACGCGCTCAAGAGCCAGATCGAGGGCGAGGAGTTCTACCGCAAGACCGGCTGCACCGAGATCGAGCCGACCTGGACTCTGCTCAAGGTGCACTGGCTGCGCAACCACGAGCCCGAGACCCTGGAGAAGACGCGCCGGATCCTGCTGGTCGAGGACTACATCGACTACCTGCTCACCGGAGAGGCCACCACCACCCCGACCCTGTCCCAATCCACGGGGTTCCTGGACATCCACGCGGGGGACTACTGGCCCAAGACCGTGGATCCCCTCGGCATCCGGGACCGCCTGCCGGAGATCGTCCCCGTGGGCAGCGTGGTGGGACGCGTGCGGGAGTCCGTCGCGGGGCAGCTGGGTCTGTCCCGGGAGGTCGTGGTGGTCAAGGGCGCCATGGACCAGACCATGAGCACCATTGGCGCAGGCAACGTGGCCCCGGGGATCGTCACCGAGACCACCGGCACGGCCCTGGCCATCGGAGTGACGGCCGGGCAGATCGAGCCGATCCACCGCAACCATCTGGCCTACCAGCCCCACGCCGTGCCGGGCAAGTACCTGATTCTGCCGTACGCCCAGACCTCCGGGATCATCTACAAGTGGTTCCGCAACACCTTTGGAGCGGAGGAGGTGCGCAAGGCCGGGGGTGCAGAGGAAGCCTACGGAGAGCTCAACCGCCTGGCCGGGGAGGCACCGGCGGGCAGCGACGGCCTGGTGCTGCTGCCCTTCTTCGCCGGTGCCTACTCCCCCGAGAACGACATGAACGCCAAGGGGGTGTGGTACGGCCTGACCCTGGCCCACGATAAGCGACACTTCAGCCGCTCGATCATGGAGTCCGTGGGTTTCATGCTGCGGCGGATCCTGGAGCAGATCCAGGGGGCCGGGATTCCGGTCGAGGAGGTGCGCTGCATGGGTGGAGCGGCCCGCTCGGACCTGTGGCTCCAGATCAAGGCGGACATCTGCGGCCTGCCCATGGTGCGCATGAAGGAGGAGGAGACCTCGACCCTGGGCTGCGCCCTGCTGGCTGCGGTGGCCGTGGGGGACTACGCCGGCCTCGACCAGGCGGCCGACGCCATGGTTTCCCTGGGACGGCGCTTCGAGCCGCAAGCCGGGAACAGGGAGATCTATCAGCGGCTGTTCGAGCTGTACGTGGAGCTGTACGGAAGCCTGAAGCCCGTCTTCAGGAAATATTCGAGATAACGGGGGGAACCGCATATGGAAAAAATCAAGGCAGGGTACGTGTCCTTCGGCACGCAGTTCTACGAGCCCGCGCGCCTCAAGGAGATCAGCGCCCGGGCGGAGAAGCAGCTGCGGGAAGCCGGGGTCGAGCTGGCGCGCACCGACCCGGTGTTCGGGGAGGGGGCCGAGCCCGAGCGGGCGATCCGGGAGCTCAAAGGCCAGGAGTGGGACTTCCTGTTTGCCAACATCATCAACTGGGTCGAGGTGCGGGCCGTGACCCGGGTGCTGCTGGAGTTCCGGGACCGCCCGGTGTTGCTGTACAGCCTCGGGGGCTTCACCGAGGGGGATACCCTGATCTCTCCGGCCGCGGGGGCGGGCTCTACGGCCATCCGCTACCCCCTGGAGCGCTGGGGGTTCCGGTTCAAGTACCTGTTCAACGGGCCGGACCAGCCCATGGACATCCAGGGGATCCTGGCGTTCGCCCGGGCGGCCCACACGGCCCGAAGGCTGCGCAGGGCCCGCCTGGGCATGATCGGCTTCAACGACATGGGGCTGTACACCACCGA
>JAFGFV010000352.1 GCA_016930895.1 Spirochaetales bacterium
CTCAACATGGAAGGGTTCTGGCGGCACTCGATCAGCGTCGGGGTCACGGCCAAGCTGATCGCCACACGGCGCAACGTGGACCCCAAGCTTCGGGAGGAGTATTTCATCGCCGGGCTCCTGCACGACATCGGCAAGATCCCGCTCAACAACAAGCTGGCCGAGGAGTACGTGCAGGCCATCTCCCACACCGACCGGGAGCACGTGCCCCTGTACCAGTCCGAGGAGCGGATCATGCTGGTGAACCACGCGGTGGTGGGCAAGCTCATCATCGACAACTGGCACCTCGGGGAGGACCTCTCCGATGCCGTGTCCTTTCACCACAGCCTCCAGGAGTACGGCGGCTCCCACAGGGACGTGACCCTGACCGTGGCCGTCGCCAACCTGTTCAGCAACACCTTCGAGCTGGGCTTCTCCGGGGACCGCTACCCGGCCCCGATCCCGGAAGAGTACATGCGGGAGATCGGGGTTGACTGGGACTATTTGGAGAGCATAGAAGAAACCGTGAAGGCGGAGATCGAGAAGGCCCAGATCTTCCTGAAAGTGGCCGGCTAGGCCGGAGGTTCCCGAACAGTGTCGATCAAGGTGCGATTCTGGGGAGTGCGGGGCTCGGTGCCCTGTCCTGGTCCCAACACGGTCAAGTATGGCGGTAATACGGCCTGCCTCGAGCTGCGCTTCGGGGAGCAGGAACGCCTGGTGGTCATCGATGCCGGCACCGGGATCCGGGAGCTGGCCGCCCACGTGATGAAGACCGACATGCCCAAGGGACCCATCAAGACCCAGCTCTTCCTGACCCACACCCACTGGGACCACATCATGGGCTTCCCGTTCTTTATCCCGATCTTTATTCCCACCACCGAGCTGGATGTCTACGGACCGGTCACCTTCGAGGACGACACCTTGGACAAGATCCTGTTCGGGCTGCTGACCTACCGCTACTGGCCCGTGCGCCTGGAGGAGCTGGCTTCCAAGATCCGGTACTTCAACCTCAAGGAGGGGACCCGGGACCTCGGCGAGGATCTGTGGGTTACGACCAAGTACCTCAATCACCCGATCAACGTGCTGGGGTACCGCTTCGAGTACCGGGGGAAAGTCCTGTGCACGGCCTACGACACAGAGCCGTTCCGCAACGTCTTTGACGTGCCCCCGGATTCCCCCAGCTACGACGCAGAGGCCGTGAAAGAGGGAGAGCTGGCCGCCCAGGAGGAGAACGAGAAGGTCACCCAGTTCTTCCAGGGGGCGGATATCCTGATCCACGATGCCCAATACACCCACACGGAGTACCTGGCCGGCAAGATCGGTTGGGGGCATTCCTCCTTTGAGCAGGCGGTAAACGTGGCGCACCGGGCGGGGGTCAAGAAGCTGCTCCTGTTTCACCACGACCCGGACCGCACCGACGCCCAGCTGGACCTTCTGGAGAACAAGATCCGCAAGAGCATCCAAGGCAAGAGCAGGCTGGAGGTTTCGATAGCCCGGGAAGGGATGGTCGTGGAGGCCTGAAGGCCTCGCTCCCGGCGTTCGTCTCCGCGCCTGACCGGCCTGCCGTTCCTCACACTTTTCTAGTCGTCCCGCAATCTGTTGCTAACGGCTTCCCGGGAGAATCACGCTGAGAAACCCAAGCACACAGGAGGAAGCTCATGAATTGCGGATCAAGAACCCCCCGGCGCGGTCTGGCGGCAGGTACCGTCTTGCTGTTGCTGCTCACCCTGGTGGCGAGCCCCGGGTTTGCCAGGGGAGAAATCGAGCAAGGCCAGTCCGCGGAAGCCTTGCGGGTGATTGGCCAGGCCAAGTACGTGTTCGTCTTCATCGGCGACGGCATGGGGCTCCCGCAGGTGGCGTCGGCCGAGATCTACGCCAACGCCGTGGCCCGAACCGAGATTGGCGTGCAGAAGCTGCACTTCACCCAGTTCCCCGCCCAGGGCATCACCACCACCTACGATGCCAATTCCTTCATTACCGATTCCGCTTCGGCGGCGACGGCTATTGCCACCGGTCACAAGACCCTCTCCGGGGTCATCAATATGGATCCAGGCAAGACGGTCAAGTACAAGACCATCGCCGAGATGGCCAAGGAACGGGGCATGAAGGTCGGCATCATCTCCAGCGTGTCCCTCGACCACGCCACTCCGGCCTGCTTCTACGCCAAGGTGCCTTCCCGCGGCAACATGTACGACATCGCGGTCCAGATGGCGAACAGCGGTTTCGACTTTTTCGGGGGCGGCGGGCTTGTCCAGCCCAGGGGCAAGAAGGGCGACCAGCCGGACGCGATCGAATTGGCCAAGGCCAACGGGTACACCCTGGTGAACAACCGCTCCGCCTTCATGGCCCTGCGGCCGGGCGCCGGCAAGGTCCTGGCCATCGACCCGCGGACCTACGACGGCCAGGCCCTGTTGTACGATATGGACCGGGCCCCGGACGACCTGTCCCTGGCGGACTACACCGCCAAGGCCATCGAGCTGCTCGGCAACCCCCGGGGGTTTTTCATCATGGTGGAGGGCGGCAAGATCGACTGGGCCTGCCACGCCAACGACGCGGCGGCGGCCATCCACGATACCATCGCCTTCGACGCCGCGGTGGTCGAGGCCCTGGAGTTTTACCGCAGTCACCCGGGGGAAACCCTGATCGTCGTGACCGGGGACCACGAATGCGGCGGGATGACCATCGGCTTTGCCGGCACCAAGTACGAGACCTTCTTCGACAAGGTCTCCACCCAGAGCATCTCCTACGTCAAGTTCGACGAAGAGGTGCTGGAGCCCTACAAGCAGTCGCGCCCCGCCGCCAAAGCCAACATCGCGGATCTCCTGGACGACATCGAGCGCTACTTCGGCCTGAGGCATGAAGAGCTCACCGAGGTCGAGAAAGAGATGGTGCTGCGCGCCTTCTCGCGCAGCATGGGGGGCGAGGTCGAGCGGGCGGCTCACGAGGACACCTATTTGCTGTACGGCGGATACGAGCCCCTGACCGTGACCCTCACCCACATTCTGAACCAGAAGGCGGGGATTGGCTGGACCTCGTACTCCCACACCGGCGTGCCGGTCCCGACCTACGCCATCGGCGTAGGCCAGGAGATGTTCGACGGCTACTACGACAACACGGACATCTTCCGAAAGACCGCTGCCGCGATGGGCATCCCGGCAGGCGTGGCGATGGCCCAATAGGCCGGATCCGGTCCGAGCCTTCGATTCCAGTGGAGACGAGCGCGGCGCCGTCCGTCTGCGGGCGGCGCCGCCTTGCCCGCGGCGCAGCTACACTCGGGAACAGGCCTCATGCTGGTATTCCGCACCAAGATTGAACGAAAAGATCTCCTGTTCGTCGGTCTGTTGGCCGCCCTGACCGCGCTGCTGTTCTTCCTGCCCACCGGCTTCGAGCGGCAGGTCGCCCCCAACGCGGTGCGGGCTCGGGCCCTCGTGATCGAGACCGACGACAGCGGCGTTTCCCAGTACGGGATCGTCAAGGCTGGAGACCAGGCGGTTCGGATCCGCATCGAGAACGGGCGCTTCAAGGGACGGGAGCTGGAAGCCGGGAACATGCTTCTCGGCAAGATGGAGCTGGACAAGATGTTCGCACCCGAGGACCGGGCCCTGGTGGTGCTCGACCTGGATCCCGACAGCGGTGAGATCCTCTACGCAAACCTGATCGACCACTACCGGATCAACCTGGAGATCCTGCTCCTGGCCCTGTTCGCCCTCCTGCTCCTGCTGTTCGCCGGTTGGACCGGGCTCAAGGCCCTGCTCTCCTTCGTGTTCACGGCCCTCGTGATCTGGAAGCTGATGCTGCCGGCGATCCTCGACGGCTGGGACCCGGTGTGGATCGCTTTGGGGGTGGTCACGGTGCTCACCGCGGCCGTCATCTTTCTCGTCGGGGGGCTCACGCGCAAGGGCCTGGTCGCTTTCCTGGGAGCCGTCGGCGGGGTGGCGATCACCTGCCTGTTGTCGGTCGTTTTTGGCCGCGCCTTCCATCTCCACGGCGCCGTGCGCCCCTTCTCCGAGACCCTGTTGTACTCCGGGTTCCCTCATCTGGATCTTCGGAAGATCTTCCTGGCCGGGGTCTTCCTCGCATCCTCGGGCGCGGTCATGGACCTGGCCATGGACGTCTCCGCCTCGATGAACGAAGTCACTCAACACAATCCCGCGATCCCGCGACTGAGGCTGATCGCCTCGGGGTTTGCGGTCGGGCGCTCGGTGATCGGGACCATGACGACCACCCTGCTGCTCGCGTATTCCGGAGGCTACACGGCCATGCTGCTGGTGTTCCTGGCCCAAGGGACCCCGATCCTCAACGTCCTGAACATTACCTACGTTTCCGCGGAAATCCTTCATACCCTGGTGGGGAGCTTCGGACTGGTGCTGGTGGCTCCGCTCACTGCGGTGCTCGGGGGGGCAATGCTCGCCAGCCGGGAAACCCGGGCGAAGGTCCCCGCGGGGGTGCCCCTGGCCGGCCTGCAGGGCGCTTCCCATGATTAGCTCCCCGTGATGAGCTATTGCACTGGTGCGGGTTTCCCTGCTATCATAGGCGTCGCGATCGAACTGGGGGATTAGCTCAGCTGGTAGAGCGATTGGTTCGCAATCAATAGGTCAGGGGTTCAAATCCCCTATCCTCCAGAACCAAACAAGCCAATGCGCATTCTGGTTGCCGTCACGACCCTCCTGATCCTGCTGGTCTCGTGCAGGAGCCAGCCGGGGCCGGTGCCGGTCCGGACCGGCAGCGCGGAGGAAGCCGGGAGTGGCGAGGCAGCCGATCCGGGCCTGAGACCTGCGGCGCCGGGTGCGAGCGACGGACAGCCGCCTCTCGCCCTACCGGCGCTGCCCCCGGAGTCCGGCCGGCAGGCCCGGCAGGAGG
Source organism: Spirochaetales bacterium (assembly GCA_016930895.1). The sequence continues at coordinate 4,837 of JAFGFV010000352.1, forward strand.
AGCGCATCGAGGCATTGCTGGCCGCGCTCACCCTCCGCCAGAAAATCGGGCAGCGTTTTATGACGGGTTTCCCCGGCAAGCGCGCCGGGGAGCGCGCCCTGCGCCTGGTGCGCGAGGGGTACGTCGGGGGCCTGCTCCTGACCCGCGGCAACATCCAGAGCCGGGCCCAGGTCAAGGAGCTGACCGAGGCCCTCCAGGCTGCAGCCCGGGAGAACGACCCGGCAATCGGGCTGTTCATCGGCATCGACCAGGAAGGCGGCCGGGTGAGCCGCCTGGACCTCGACAACGTGACCCGCTTCGCGGCACCCTATTACTGGACCGAATACGGCGATCCCTGGTACGTGGAATCGATTGCCTACGTTGCCGGGCGCGAGGCCCTGGCCCTGGGGTGCAACATGAACTTCGCTCCCGTCCTCGACCTGTATGCTCCGCCCGACGACAGCGTGATCGGCGACCGTTCGATGGGCACGAACCCCTTCCGGGTGGCCGAGCAGGGGGTGTTCTACCTGTACGGGGCGCGCCGCGCCGGGATCGCCGCTGTGGTCAAGCATTTTCCCGGGCACGGGACCACCAGCGTGGATTCCCACCGCCAGCTGCCGGTGGTGCAGGCGGAGGAGCTGGAGCTGTGGAAGCGGGACCTGATTCCGTTCCAGGTTGCCGTGGAGCACGGGGCGGAGGCGGTCATGACCGCCCACCTGCTGCTCCCCAAGCTGGACCCTGACTACCCGGTGACCCTGTCGCAGAGGATCCTTCGCGGACTGCTGCGGGGTCAGCTGGGCTTCGGAGGGGTGGTCGTGACCGACGACATCGACATGGGGGCCCTGCGCAACAACTACCACCCGGCGGAGGTGCTGGAGCACAGCATCCGCGCGGGGGCGGACCTCATTCTGGGCAGCGGGGGGCTGGACGCGTTGGAGCTGATCCGGGAGGTCGAAGCCCTGGTCGAGGGCGGCGTCCTGAGCGAGGAGCTCATCGATGAAGGCGTGCGCCGCATCCTGCGGCTCAAGCTGCAGTACGGGCTCCTGCCGGAGGAACCGGAAGAGCCGGAGGAACCGGAAGAGCCGGAGGAACCGGAAGAGCCGGAGGAACCGGAAGAGCCGGAGGAGCAGAAGGAGAGCGACCCATGGATCGAGTAGCGGACACCGCGGCCCTGGTGGTGACCGACCTTCAGAACGACTTCTGCCCGGGGGGAAGCCTGGCGGTGCCGGAGGGGGACCGCATCGTGCCGGTGGTCAACCGCCTGATGCCCCGATTTGCGGTGGTGGTCGCCACCCAGGACTGGCATCCGGCGGACCACGTGTCCTTTGCCTCGAACAATCCCGGGACCGAGCCCTTCCAGGTGGTGGAGCGGGACGGGCGCGAGCAGACCCTGTGGCCGGACCACTGCGTTCCCGGGACTTGGGGTGCGGAGCTGCACCCGGGGCTCGATCTCCTGCAGGTGGACCTGATTCTCCGCAAGGGAAGCGACCGGGAGCTGGACTCCTATTCGACCTTCTTGGAGAACGACCGGCGGACCCCTACCGGCCTGGCGGGCTACCTGCGCGAGCGAGGGGTTCGGGAGGTCTACCTGTGCGGGCTGGCGGCGGACGTTTGCGTGTACTACAGTGCCATGGACGCGGTGGGTCTCGGCTTTGGCGTCGTTCTAGTGGAGGACGCCACCCGCGGCCTGGATCTCCCTCCGGGGAGCCTGGCGGACCGCTTCGAGGAGATGCGGGCCGCGGGGGTCTCGGTCGTGCGATCCACCGACCTGGCCGGGGCAGACGGTAGAGGTGAAGGAGGAGCCCCATGAGCAGCGAGTGTTCTTTCAACTGCGTCATGCTCACGGACTACTACGAGCTGACCATGATGCAGGGCTACTATCTGCACGATCACAACCCCCGGGCGGCGTTCGAGATGTTCTTTCGCCGCTGCCCTTTCGACGGCGGCTTCGCCGTGTTCGCGGGCCTGGAGCCCCTGGTTCGGACGGTCCTGGATTTCCGCTTCTCCGATGAGGACCTCGAGTTCCTGGCCGGGCAGAAGATCTTTCGCCGGGAGTTCCTGGATTACCTGGCGGGTTTCCGTTTCTCGGGAGACATCCATGCGGTGGATGAGGGAAGCATCGTGTTCCCGAACGAGCCCCTGCTGCGGGTGGAGGCCCCGCTCATGGAGGCTCAGCTTCTGGAGAGCCTGCTCCTGAACATCCTGAACTACCAGACCCTGATCGCCACCAAGGCGGCCCGGATCTACCTGGCCTCCGAGCGGGGCAGGGTCCTGGAGTTCGGCATGCGCCGTGCCCACGGGGTCAACGGCGCCCTGTCCGCCGCCCGGGCGGCCTATATCGGAGGGGCGGCGGCCACCTCCAACACCCTGGCGGGAAAGCGCTACGGGATTCCGGTGAGCGGGACCATGGCACACTCGTGGGTCATGTCCTTCGAAAACGAGCTGGCAGCCTTCCGCCGCTACGCGGAGGTGTACCCGGAGAACTGCATCCTGCTGATCGACACCTACGACACCCTGCAGAGCGGCCTGGAGAACGCGATCACGGTGGGACAGGAGCTCAAGGCGCGGGGACATACCAGCTTCGGGGTGCGCCTGGACAGCGGGGACCTGGAGTACCTGAGCAAGAAGGTCCGCGCGCGCCTGGACCAGGCGGGGCTCGAGCAGGCCCAGATCGCGGCCTCCAACGAGCTGGACGAGGGGATCATCCACCAGCTGCTCACCGAGGGCGCGCCGATCGACATGTGGGGGGTAGGGACCCACCTGGTGACCGGCAAGGACGACCCCGCCCTGACCGGGGTATACAAGCTCATGGCCATCGAGAACGGCGACAGGTTCGTGCCCACCATCAAGGTCTCCAACAACCCGGACAAGATCACCGATCCGGGCATCAAGCAGGTCCACCGCTTCTACAACGGCTCCGGTTCGCCCGTGGCGGATCTCCTGACCCTGGAGGACGAGAACGTGGAGCCGGGCAAGGCGTACCGCTTCTACCACCCCAAGTACCCCTATCGCTACATCGACGTGCGCGAGTACGACCGGATCGAGCCGCTGCTCAAGCCGGTCATGCGGGCGGGGCGGACCGTGGCGGAGTCGCCGGACCTCAAGACCCTGCAGGCCCGCGCCCTGGCCAACCTGCAGAGCCTCGATCACACCTACACCCGGCTCATCAATCCGCACGTGTACAAGGTGTCGCTCTCCGAGCGTCTCAAGGACCTCAAGTTCGGGCTGATCGCCGAGTACGAGAGAGCGACGGGCAGGGCATGATCGTATCGGACCGGAGCCTGCGCCGTTTCCTGGAGGACGGCACGATCCTGGTGGAGCCCCTGGAGGACTACCAGATCCAACCGGCCTCCATCGACCTGCGCCTGGGCAATCACTTTCTCAAGATCGACGAGAACCGCGTGCAGGCCATCGACCTGGGTCGGGAGCTGGAGTACATCGAGATCCGCCGTTCGGAGATCATCATCCCTCCGAACAGCTTCCTGCTGGCCGTGACCCGGGAACGCATCCGGCTGCCCGGAAACATCACCGCCTTCGTGGAAGGACGCAGCTCCATCGGCCGGATCGGCCTGTTCATCCAGAACGCCGGCTGGGTGGACCCGGGCTTCGACGGCACGATCACCCTGGAGCTCTACAACGCCAACCGGCTGCCGATCCGCCTGGAGTCGGGGCGCCGGATCTGCCAGATCGTCTTTGCCCTGATGGACGGACCGGCCGCCGCCCCGTACGCCGGCAAGTACCAGCACCAGGCCGGGGCGGTGGGCAGCCGGGTCTACCTGGATTCGGACGCTGCCGGGGCTGCCGGTGCCGGCCCGCGCTCCGGCGCCGCCGAGCGCTCCGGCGAGGACTGAGGCGCGAACCGGGATGGGCGAGATGCGCCGGGCGGCGGCGGTGCTCGAGCTGGGCTCGGTGCGGGTCGGGGACGGCCGGCCCTGCCTCGTGGTGGCCGAGGCGGGCAGCGCCCACCAGGGGGACCTGGCCCGGGCCCGGGAGCTCATCGACGCCGCCGTGGAAGCGGGGGCGGGGTGCGTCAAGTTCCAGGTGATCCTGGCCGACGAGATCGTGCATCCCCGCACCGGCCCGGTCGCCCTGCCCGGGGGCGAGGTCCCACTGTACGAGCGTTTCCGAGCTCTGGAGAGGCCGGAGGGTTTCTACGCGGCCCTCAAGGAGCACACCGAACGCCGCGGCGCCCTGTTCCTGGCCTCGGCCTTCGGGGTCGAGAGCGCCCGGCTGCTCCGCCGGCTGGGGGTGGCGGCCCTCAAGGTGGCCTCCCCCGAGGTCAATCACTTTCCCCTTCTGGAGGAGCTCTCCGGCTACGGCCTGCCGGTGCTTCTGTCCACTGGGGTATCGACCCTCGGCGATATCGAGCGGGCCCTGGCCGTGCTGGGGGGCGCCGCCGCTGTGCTCCTGCACTGCATCACCGCCTACCCGGCCCCCGAGGAGCAGTACAACCTGCGGGTTCTCCCGCTCCTGCGGGGCATCTTCGGCGCCCTGGTCGGGGTGTCCGATCACTCCCGGGACCCCCTGCTGGTGCCGGGCCTGGCGGTGCTGCAGGGGGCCTGCGTCATCGAGAAACACTTCGCTCTGCGGCGCGAGGACGGGGGCCTGGACGATCCGATCGCTCTGGAGCCGGAGGAGTTCGCCCGCATGGCCGCTGGTATCCGGCGCCTGGAGGCGGCCGCCCCGCCGGAGGCTCTGGCCGAGCTGCGCCGAGAGTACGGGGAGGAGCGGGTCGAGGCCGTGCTGGGTGACGGGGTCAAGCGCTTGGCCCCGGCGGAGACCCGCTACTACCGCACCACCAACCGCAGCCTCCATGCCCGGTTCGAGATCCCGGTCGGGGCGGCGATCCGCCCGCAGGACCTATGCATCGTCCGCAGCGAGTCGAACCTGCGTCCCGGGCTGGACCCGGCGTACGTGGACGTGGTGACCGGGAAGACCGCCCGGCGGCGCATCCCGGCGGGCGAGGGGATCGTGTGGGAGGACCTGTTGGGCTCGGGAGAGGGGCTGGCGGAGCCCCGTCCGGCACACGCCGGCCTCCCCCCTGCGCGCGCCTCGCGCGGTCCGCTTCCGGTTGACCGGGCCGACGAGCTCCTGCAGCTGGTGGACCGGGAAGGCCGCCCTATCGGCGCCGCCAGTCGGGGGGTGTGCCACGGCAATCCCTCCCTGATTCAGGCGGTGGTGCACCTGTACGTCTTCGACCGGCAGGGTCGCCTGTACCTGCAGCGCCGTGCGGCGGGCAAGGACGTGTTCCCGGGGCGCTGGGACACCTCCGTGGGCGGGCACCTGGGCGTGGGGGAGTCCCCGGACGAGGCCCTGCGGCGGGAGGCCCTCGAGGAGCTCGAGTTGGAGGCAGCCGGGGCAGAGCCCCTGGAGAGCTACCTGTTCGAGTGCGACTTCGAAAGCGAGTACGTGTTCGTGTACCGCCTGGTGACGGACCAGGAGCCGCGGCCCAACCGCGAGGAGATCGGAGAGGGGCGCTTCTTCGACCTGGCGCAGCTCCAGCACCTGGTACGGGAGGAGCCGGAGAGCTTTACCCCGCACTTCCGGCAGACCTTCGGACGGCTTGCATGAGCGTCAGGCAGGAAGGCGTGGAACAGC
>JAFGFV010000353.1 GCA_016930895.1 Spirochaetales bacterium
CGCGGGCCGACGATACGGCCTGCCGGTCATGGTCCACACGGGAATGGGGATTCCCTTCGCCTCGCCGGTGAATCTCATACCGCTTGCGAAGGAATACGCCGACGTGAAGATCATAGTGGCACACTGCGGTCAGACGGTCCTGGCAAACGAGGCCGAAGTCGCCTTCGGCTTGTGCCCGAACTTGTTCGGTGAGACGTCGTGGACCCCCGGTTTCATGGTCAAGAAGTGGATCGGGGAGTTCGGCCACCGCTTCATGTTGGGCTCGGACCAGGCGAACAACGCGGCGGCCGAAATCAAGAAATACGAGACCCTCGGCCTTTCCACCGAGGACAGAAAGGCAATCTACTCAGAGACCGCTCTGGCAGTCTTCCAACTGGGCGCGACGGCTGCACAGGGGCGCTGAGCGGACCTCCAAGCGCGGCTCTGGAGCTCGGAGTCCGGCCCAGGTCGCTGAAGCCAAGGTGCCCGCCGGTCGCGGCTGATCCGGCAGGCTCTCTCGGGAAAAAAGTGAAAATCGCCAAAGGGAAGATACCCTTGGTGCGCATCGAGCCCATGCGCGAAGCCATGGGCGAGCGCAGGCTCGGGGGGCGCAAGGGGTCGTGTCGCACATGGTGGAGGACTTCAACGCACCGGTCGACGACCTGTCGGAGTACAGCGGGTGAAGCTCCTGCTCGACACCCAGGTCTTCCTGTGGAGCATCGACTCGCCGCGACGCTTGAGCGGGGAGGCAGCGGCCGCGCTGCTGGACGGCGACAACGACCTGTTCCTGAGCGCGGCCAGCTACTGGGAAATCTGCCTCAAGCTGTCGATCGGCAAGCTCGCGCTGCAGGAGCGCTGGGCCGAGTTGTTGGATCGTGAGATGAGTGCCAACCGCATCGTATGGCTGGCGCTCGAGAAGCAGCACATGCGGGCGGTTGTCGGGCTCCCGTGGGTCCACCGAGACCCTTTTGATCGCCTCCTGGTAGCCCAGGCGCGCTGCGAAGGCATGGCAATCGTAACCTCCGACGAGAACCTTCGACAGTACGGGGTCGGTACTGTCTGGTAGATCCTCTCGATGAGAGGGGGGTCTCGGGCGGTTCGAGTGCCGCGGGTTGTGCAGCCGGGGCATCGAATCTCGGCGCCGCCTCCTGTCTCGGTCACATATGCCCGTGTTCACGCCGCTATACAGGGAGCTCCGGGAGGTGCTACAAGCGGCGGGAGCGGTTGTCATGGTCGGCGGTGTGTCCGGCGTGGTTGGCTAGCCGGGTGTGCACCGACTGCCTGACGTGATAGAATCCCATTCCACGTTGAAAGTAGATCGAGCCGCAGGGCGCTCGGCATGAACAGCTGATGGGTCATGAAGGGACAGGGACTAGGAAGGGGAACGGTTCTCCTTGGGCAGGCGGCTTTCCTCGCGGCGGCGTGCGTGCAATTCCTGCTACTGGCCGCCGCAGACCCTGCAGTGGCAGAGCTGGGGCTTCCCGGGGACTTCTACCTCGTGGTCGGGATGATGGGAGCCCTGTCGTGCCTGCAGGTGTTGGTCCGCAGCCACGGCGCGACGGTGGCGATGACACTGACGAAGTTCCTCCTTGCAGTGCTCGTCGGTATCCCGCTGGGAGCGCATCTGTGGCTGGAGGCCGTATTGTTCTCCCTCATCGTCCTGGAGGTGCAATACTACCTCGAGTCTCCGGCTAGTCACGCGGTGGCGGGCGCCGTGATCGTTGCTGCCACCCTTCTACAGAGGCCGTACTTCGTGCGCAATTGGGAGATCCCGCGCCCGCCCGCTACGGACCTGATGGGATTCGTCTTGGTGATGACCTCTGTCGCTGCTGTCGGGGCGCTCGTCCGCCGGGTGGTCGATCGCAACGAAGTGCTGGAGGAGAGCAACGGCTACCTCAACGCGGCGGTTGGACGGCTGATGGAAGCCAACCGCGGATTCCAGGAGTACGCCCTTTCGGCGAAGGAAGACGCGGAAAGGGACGAGCGCAAGCGGATATCCCGGGAGATCCATGACACGGCCGGCTACACCCTGACAAACCTGATCGTGATGATGGAGTCCGCGACCGACTTTTCGAAGACCGATCCTGAGAAGACCGAGCTCCTGCTCGAGCAGGCCAGGCGCGTCGCGGAGAGTGGGTTGGAGGACATCCGCTACTGCCTGCGAACGCTCCGCTCGCTCGGCTCTGAACCGCTGCATGGTATCAAGGCGGTGCACCGCCTGATCGACACCTTTTCCCAGATCACCGGAATAAAGGTCAACATCGAGTACGGCAATCTGCCCTGGAGCCTGGGGAGCGAGATCGACGACGTATTGTACCACATCGTGCAGGAGGGCATCACCAATGCGTTCCGGCACGGCCAGGCGATGCGCATCGACATCCTGCTTTGGCTTACCGAAACGAACCTGTTGATACGCATAGCAGACAATGGCTCTGGAGCCAAATCGATCAAGGAAGGTATCGGGTTCCAGGGGATCCAGGAGATGCTCAGCCGGCTGGGGGGCAAGTTCAATGCCGGGAACTCGGAAGGCGGATTCCAGATCTCGGCCAGCATCCCGATTGGCCGCTCGAAGGTGACGGAGCCGTGATCCGCCTGTTGCTTGCTGATGACCAGACGCTGTTTGCCGAGAGCCTCAAGAACATCCTGGAGATGAGAACCAAGGACTTGAAGATCGTTGGACTCGCCTACGACGGCGAGCAGGCGGTTGATCTGGTGGAGCGGCTTGCCCCCGAGATCGTTCTCATGGACGTCAGGATGCCCAAACTCGACGGGGTGGAAGCAGCCAAGATCATCCGACAGAGGCACCCGCAAGTCAAGGTAATGATGCTGACCACTTTTGATGACGATGAGTATGTTGTCGAAGCCATCAGGCACGGAGCGGTCGGGTATCTCCTCAAGACCACCCGACCGGCGGAGTTGATCACTGCCATTCGAGGCATCAAGGGTGGGATGGTGCAAATTTCCCCGGAGGTGGCTCGCAAGCTGGTGGGCACCGGCACCCACGGCGGAGAGCTTGCGCTGGAAACGACCGAGGGAACTGTGGAAGAGAACCAGAACGCACCAGAGCCGGCCGATTGGGTCAGGTTCCTCAGCCATCGGGAGAAGGAGATCCTCAAGCAGCTGCTGGAGGGATTCAAGAACCGCCAGATCGCCGAGCGTCTGTTCATAAGCGAACAAACCGTCAAGAACCACCTACACACCATCTACTCCAAAATGGGCGTGAGCACCCGCTTCCAGGCGATCAAGAAGGTGGTCGAGGCAGGGCTGAACCTCTCCTCCTACTGATGAGAGGATCGTCCGCCCGGCCAGCTGGCTCGGGCACCGCCACGGCGGGTCGGCTGGCGGTACCAAAGTACCAGAAGATGTTACCCGGAAGCCCGGGTAGGTAACTTCCAGGATGCCGAGCCGTGGGCTACACTTGCCGGAAATCCTCCCAAAGGAAAGGAGCAGACCATGGACAGAAAGGCGTTCGCTCTGTGTGTCGCACTATTCTGCGCGATCGCGACCTTCGCGTTCGCCGCGGGCAGCCAAGAGGCCCCGCAGGCGACGGAGATCACGGTGCAGATGCAGGACCACTCGGCCACTCGGGTCATGCAGGAGCTGCTGCCGGAGTTCGAGGCCAAGACGGGGATAAAGGTTAACCTGGTTATCCTACCCTTCTCGGCCATGAAAGAGAAGCAGCTCATCGAGCTCACCTCCCGGAGCTCGACCTACGACGTCATTGGCCTGGACTACCGCGATGTAGCGGGCTATGGCGAAGCCGGCTGGATGGTGGACATCAACTCGTACATCGGCAGCAGCAAGGCTGACCCGAATCTGAACGTTGACGACTTCTTGCCAACCTCGCTTCAGGGCTTGCGCTGGAAGGGCAAGCTGAATGGATTCCCCTTCTACGTCGAAAGCACGATGCTCATGTACCGCAAAGACCTTTACAAGGACGAGGGGCTCGCCGTACCCGAAACCTGGGACCAGCTGTACCAGAACGCCCTCAAACTGAACATGGATACGGACAGCGATGGGACGGTTGATTTCTACGGCTACACGATTCGTGGACGTCGGGCGGTGGGCTACAACGACTACATCTGGAACGGCTACCTCAAGTCTTACGGCGGCAGCTACTTCGACGCAGGCTGGAAGCCGGTTTTCAACAGCGCGGCCGGTTTGAAGGCGCTGGAGATGTACGTCAAGATGCTCACCGAGTGTGGCCCCCCCGATGCCGCTACCCAGGGGTATGAAGAGGTCATGCAGACGATGATGCAGGGAAAGACGGCGCAGGTCATTGATGCCACCATGCTGGGCGCTTGGCTCGAGGACCCCAAGCAGTCTAAGGTAGTGGGCCTCAACGGCTGGGCCATGGTGCCGAAGGGAAGCACCCGGAGGGGCAACAGCTTCTTCCTCATGGGCGTCGGAATTCCGACGTTCTCCACGAAGCAGGATGCCGCCTACAAGTTTATCGAGTGGGCCACCAGCTACGACATCCAGAATCGGCAGGTCGACCTGGGCGCATACATGACCCGCTCCTCCGTTGTCCAGTCGGAAGCATTCCGGAAGGCCTGGCCGTTCGCGGACATCATGCTGCAGTCACTCGCGGACTCGGAGCTGGACTACACCCCGATTCTGCCCGAGTGGGCCGAAGTGGCCGAGCAGGTCAGCATAGCCGTGTCCTCCGCTCTGATCGGCGAAAAGACACCCAAGGCTGCTCTGGACGAGGCGGCCGCAAACGTGGACGCCATCATGAAGAACGCAGGGTACTACAAGTAGGACAGCAGGACCTCGGCTTGCCGTTCTCTGACACTGGGTCTGCCCTGGAGTCGATCCCGGGCAGATCCAGGTTTGTCCTTCCGTCATGTCGCGCGATGGAGGGACTTCGCAAGAGCGTGTAGGGGAGTCATGAGGGCAAACAACCGAAGCATGTTCCTGGCGGTTTTCCTTCCGGTCACCGCCGTCCTGATCGGCATCACTATCTTCCCGTTGGCCTATTCTCTGGTCTTGAGCTTCCTCGACATCAACCTTCTGAAGCCATACCAGAGAATCGACTTCGTCCTCTTTGACAATTTTCGGGGCCTCCTGGCGGATGCCCGCTTCCGCAACTCGGTCGGCAACACGGCTGTGTTCACGCTCGCGACGCTGGTCGCGGAGTTCGCCCTGGGCCTGGGGATCGCGCTTCTGCTCAACCGGGAGCTTGCCCTCAAGCGCCTGTTCCGCACGCTGTTCTTGATTCCCTTCATGACCACACCGGTGGTGGTCGGACTGATCTGGCGGTTTCTGTACAACTACGACCTGGGACTGATCAACTACTTGCTGCAGTTGCTGCACCTCGAGAAGGTGCTCTGGCTCTCTGACCCCGCTATTGCCCTGCGGTCGATCATCATCGTAGACATCTGGCAGTGGACCCCCTTCGTGGCGCTGATCCTTCTGGCAGGCTTGCAGTCGATCCCTACGGAGCCCTATGAGTCCGCCAAGATCGACGGCTGCAACCGCTTCCAGGAGTTCTGGTATCTGACCCTCTACTTCTTGCGGCCGTCCATCCTGGTGGTGATCCTGATTCGCACCATGGACAGCATCAAGCTCTATGACCTGGTCTACACCCTCACCGAGGGCGGGCCGGGAATCAAGACGGAGACGATCAGCTACTTCCTGTACGTACTGGGTTTCAAGCAGTTCTTCACCGGAAAGGCCTCCGCCGGTTCCTACTTGCTGCTGATCGTGATGATCGCCCTCAGCACGGCGTTCATCAAGCTTCTCCAGGGGGAATACAAGACAGAAGAGAAGAAGGCGAAGCCATGAAGCTGGACCGCAAGAGAAAGCTCGAGGACTCTCTGTCCTACCTTGCCCTCACCCTGGTGCTGGCGGTCGCAGTGGTGCCGGTGTTGTGGCTCTTTCTCACCTCGTTCAAGCGCCCCGTCGACGTGTACGCGATGCCGCCGAAGCTGATCGCTAGCCCCACGTTGTCCAACTACCGCACCCTGTTCTTCGAGCGCAGCTTCCTGAGGTATCTCAAGAACAGCGTGATCGTGTCCACCGGGGCTACGGCCATCTGCGTGGGCCTGGGCTCGATGTACGCGTACACGCTGGCCCGGTCGCGCTTCAAGGCGCGTAACAACATGGCTTTCTGGGTCTTGAGCCTGCGGATGCTGCCACCCATCGCCGTGATCGTGCCATACTATCTGATCTTCAGGCAAATTCGATTGCTCGACACCCCCTTTGCGCTGATCATCGTGTACATGGTGATGAATTTCCCGTTGGCGGTCTGGATCATGAAAGGTTTCTTCGACGAGCTTCCGCTGGAGCTGGAAGAGGCGAGTCGCATCGACGGCTGCTCGGACTTCCAGACCTTTTTTCGGGTCGTGGTGCCCATGGTTCGACCCGGGCTCGCGGGCACGGCAGTCATCACCATGATCTTCAGTTGGAACGAGTTCATGTTCGCCCTGATCTTGACGGGTGAGAAGGCCAAGACGCTGCCGGTCGGAGTGACGGGGTTTGTCACCTTCGAGGGTATCAAGTGGGGATTGCTGGCCGGTGGTGGCATCTTCATCATTGCTCCGATCTTAGTTGCCAGTTTCATCTTCCAGCGTCACCTGATCCGAGGCCTGACGCTGGGAGGCATCAAGTGACGACCGGCCTGCGGTTGCGACAACGGAGGTAGAGGATGGCAAAGATGGCACAATCTGGCTCTCGCGAGCGAGTCTTCACTGCGATTGCGCACAGGGAACCGGACCGGGTCCCCATCAACTTTGGCGGTTGTGCCCAGACGACTCTGCTGGAATGTCCCCCCGAGGCGCCCGCGGTGACGAACCTGTATCGCCATCTGGGCATCACCGACTACGAGGAGCCAAAGACCGGCCTGATAGCCAACCAAGTCTACAACATGGACGTCCGGGTCATGGATCGATTCGGGAACGATTTCCGGCTTCTGATGCCGAGCGGCGGCTCGTGGGCCCGCGAAGAGCCCGACGGCAGCAAGACCCTAATGGGGGTATCCTGCGGCCTTAGGGCAAAGCGTATCGGGTTGTACGATGACATCTTCGAGTATCCTCTCAAAGACTGCACCAGCGTTGCCGGAATCAGGGAGTATCCGTATTGGCCTAGCGAGGAGGATTTCCAGGCGCTTGCCCGAGGCGGCGCCGAGGAAGCGCGGCGACTGCGCCAGAGCACGGACAAGGTGATCCTGGAGGACACCTTCAAAGCGTTCCCGCACCTCATGTACTCCCTGCTCTGCGGCATGGAGCGTTGGATGATCGACATGAAGACCGACCCGGAGTTTTACTTCGCCCTGAGCGATCATCTCTTCGACATCGGGATCCGTTATGTAGACGCCTGGATCGGAGCCATCGGCAAGGACGTCGACATCGTGAGCACCTACGACGACCTGGGTACGCAGGAGGGCCCACTCATTTCTCACGCGGACTATGTGACGTACCTGAAGCCCTACGAGAGGCGAATGATCGAGCACATCAAGACTCTGACCGACGCCAAGATCTACCGGCACAGCTGCGGGTCGGTGTACGAGTTCATCCCCGACTTCATCGAAATCGGCGTGGACATCCTCAACCCCATTCAGCCCCTTGCTCGTAACATGGAGCCTTGGCGCCTGAAGAGGGAGTTCGGCAAAGACATCACCTTCTTTGGGGGCATCGACACCCAGCAACTGCTGTACACTACCCCGGAACGCGTCCGGGAGGGGGTCCGGGAGACCATCCGGGCTCTGGGAAAGGGCGGAGGCTACATCCTGGGAAGCTCGCACAACATCGAGCCGGACACGCCGGTGGAAAACATTCTGGCCATGTTCGACGCTGCCCTGGAGTACGGGCGCTACCCGCTGGGCTGAGCGGGACATCGCGAAAGGAGCTCAAGCGTGAAGGATGTCGTCCTGGAATCGAAGCCAATTCTTGAACGTTTCCGCCTGGAGGGACGGGTCGCTTTGGTGACCGGCGGAGGTCAGGGGATCGGGCGGGCCTTCTGCCACGCCTTGGCAGAGGCCGGGGCCGCCGTGGCCGTGGCGGATCTGGACGCGGCCAGCGCCGAGACGGTGGCCCACGAGCTGTCGGCGAAGGGTGCAGAGGCTATCGCTGTACGCGCCGACGTGACTGACACGAAGCAGGTCGAGGAGATGATCCGCGCGGTCACGGGGCACTGGGGTCAGCTGACCATCGGAGTGAACAACGCCGGGATCGGCAACTGGACGGACGCGGAGAAAGTCACCCCGGACAATTGGCGCGCGGTGATGAGCCTCAACCTGGACGGGGTGCTGTTCTGCGCCCAGAGCGAGGCCCGGGAGATGTTCAAGCGCGGCTACGGAAAGATCATCAACACGGCCTCCATGTCAGCCCATATTGCGAACACCCCGCAGCGCCAGGTGGCCTACAACACCTCCAAGGCCGGGGTCATTCACATGACCAGGACTCTTGCGGCCGAGTGGGCCGACCGAGGCATTCGAGTCAACAGCATCAGCCCCGGCTACACCCGCACGATGCTCGTGGAAAAGCTGATCGCCACCCCGGAAGGCCGGAAGATGATGAAGATGTGGCTGCCGCTCATCCCGATGAAGCGCATGGCCGAGGTCAGCGATCTGCAGGGCGCGGTGGTGTACCTTGCTTCGGAGGCTTCTGACTACATGACCGGGGCGGATCTTTTGATCGACGGCGGGTACTGCACCCAGTAGAGGCGGGGGCAGGCGGCGTCAGGGGGCCCGCGTCTTGAAATTCACGTGCCCGTGCCGCGACGGAGGTAACACATGAAGAAGCTCTCAGTGACGGCGCCGAACAGGGTAGTGCTTCGGGAAATCGAAAGCCCGACTCCGGGTCCTGGACAGGTACGCATTCGGGTGGCCTACTGTGGGATCTGCGGGTCGGACCTGCACGCCTATCGGGGTAGGCACCCGTTCATCTCTCTGCCCTTCGATCCCGGGCACGAGTTCTCCGGGACCGTGGATGCGCTGGGCGAAGGGGTGACGGAGCTTCGCGTCGGAGATCGGGTGGTGTGCGAGCCCAACTTGGTCTGCGGAGAGTGCTACAACTGCAGCATCGGGCGTTACAACATCTGCGAGAGCCTGAAGGTAATGGGCTGTCAGTCCGACGGGGCGATGGGCGAGTATTTCCTCGCCCCTGTGGAGAAGACGATTCTCCTTCCCGAGTCCTTGTCCCTGCGCGATGCGGCTCTGATCGAGCCTCTCTCGGTCGGCGTGCACGCCGTGGGCCGCGCAGAGGTTCCCTTCAACCGGAATATGGTGATTCTAGGAGCGGGGACCATCGGACTCATGGTCCTGGTGAGCGCGGTCAAGGCAGGCGCCCGAGAAGTGACTGTCCTGGATCTTTCCGATAGCCGGCTGGCGGTGGCCCGGAAGCTGGGAGCTACCCGAGTGCTCAACGCCGGGCGCGCGGATCTTCTGGATGAGCTGGAGCGGGTCAGGACGCACGAGGGCTACGATGTGGTCTTCGAGTGTGTGGGGGTCGAGCAGACGGCTAATCGGGCCGTCGAGATCGTGCGCAAAGGCGGGCGCGTGGTGGTGTGCGGTGTATTCGGTGAGCAGATCCGCTTCAATATGGGCCTCGTTCAAGATCGGGAGATCGAGATGATCGGCTCGCTCATGTACACCCGTCGAGATGTGCACGGAGCGATCCACCTTCTAAACGGCGGTGCGTTGGACACGGCGCTCGTCATCTCGAAGGAGTACCAGCTGGATCAAGCAGAGGAGGCGTTTCGACAAGCGCTGCACGGCGAGGAGGTCATCAAAGTGCTGTTCAACGTGGCGGGAGATGACGGCCGTTGACCTGGCTATCGACGGGATCGCTACGTCATCTCAAGCGCCCCGGTCTCCAGCAGGCGCAAGGAGCGCCCTGAGATCCTGCACGAAACGCTCCCCGTCCACGCCCTTCGGCGGGGCCAGGCGGTCCAGCAGGGCGGCGGGAATGCCTGCCGCCCGCTTCTCCAGGGCTCGTCCCTTCGCCGTCAGCGAGACCTCCACGGAGCGCTCATCCGCGGCGCTTCGCCTTCTCGTGACCAGTCCCGCCCGTTCCATCCGCTTGAGAAGCGGCGACACGGTGCCGGTGTCCAGGTGCAACCTTTCCGCCAGGGCCGCCACGCCCATCCGTTGCTCTTCCCACAAGACCAGGAGGACCAGGTACTGCGGGTAGGTGACCCCCAGGGGCCTCAGCAGCTCCCGGTACAGCCTGGAGATCTTGTGCTCCAGGCTGTACACGAGGAAGCACACCTGGTTGTCCAGCCGCAGCTGGGGCAG
>JAFGFV010000354.1 GCA_016930895.1 Spirochaetales bacterium
CCAGCATCATGATGACCGTCCCCTCCCTCGCCCTGTACGGAATCCTCATGGGAATCCTGGCCGCCCTGACCCTGCCCTCCATCGGCTTCCTGCCGGTGGTTATTGCCCTGATTCTCTACGGCCTGCTGCCCATCCTGCGCAACACCTACACGGCGATCCGGGAGGTCGACCCGGCCATGATCGAGGCCGGCCGGGGCATGGGCATGAGCGAGATGCAGATCCTGGTGCGGGTCAAGCTGCCCCTGGCCGTTCCGGTGATCATGGCCGGCCTCAGGCAGGCCATCGTCATGAACATCGGGGTCGCGGCCATCGGCTCCTACATCGGAGCCGGCGGCCTGGGCCAGCCGATCTTCCGGGGGATCGCTAACTACCGTACTGACCTCATCCTGGTAGGAGCGGTGTGCGTGTCCGTGCTGGCCGTCATCTTCGACCTGGTCATGGGCCGGGTGGAATGGCTGACCACGCCAAGGGGCATTCGCATGAGGAGAAAACAGTGATCAAGCTGGAGAACATCTGGAAAGTCTTCGCCGACGGCACCGAGGCCGTGAAGGACGTAAGCCTGGAGATCGACGAAGGGGAGTTCTGCGTGTTCCTGGGTCCCTCGGGGTGCGGCAAGACCACGAGCCTCAAGATGATCAACCGGCTCATCCCCCTGAGCCGAGGCTCCATCTACGTAAACGGGGTGGACACGATGAAGGTCAATCCCAACGACCTGCGCCGGGACATCGGCTACGCGATCCAGAACATCGGGCTGTTCCCGCACCTTACCGTGGCTGAGAACATCTCGACGGTCCCGCGTCTGAAGAAGTGGCCCAAGGCCCGGCAGCGCCGCCGGGCGGAAGAGCTCATGGGGCTGGTGGGGATGGATCCGGCGACCTTCCTGGACCGCTACCCGAGCGAGCTCTCCGGGGGGCAGCAGCAGCGCGTCGGCGTGGCCCGCTGCCTGGGGGCGGACCCGCCGGTCCTGCTCATGGACGAGCCTTTCGGAGCCATCGACCCGATCACCCGGAACAAGCTCCAGGACGAGTTCATGAAGATCCAGGAAAAGATCAAGAAGACGATCGTTTTCGTGACCCACGACATCCACGAGGCCATCAAGATGGGCGACCGCATCGCCCTGATGCGCAGGGGCGAGATCGTCCAGTACGCCGACCCCGGCACTCTGCTCCGGGAACCCAAGAACGAGTTCGTGCGCAATTTCGTGGGGGCGGACCGCACCCTCAAGGGACTGCGCCTGCACCGGGTGCGGGACGTGATGCGCGAGCCCCCGCTGACCGTCAAGGTCGGCGAAGCCCCCGCCGCGGTCAAGCGCCGGATGCAGCAGCAGCAGCTCCAGTGGTCCATGCTCATCGACGAGGAGGACCGCTTTCTCGGCTGGATCACTGACGAGGACATCCGCGACGATCGGCCCCTGCGCGAGATCATCGAGCCGCCGGTGGTAACCGCTACCCCGGAGACGCCTCTCAACGAGGCGCTCTCTCTCATGCTCGGCAGCGCCATCGGCACCCTCTCGGTGCTCGACCCGGAGGAACGCCTCGTGGGGGTGGTCACCTTCGACATGATCCGGGACGTGCTCGCGGAGCAGAAGACCGGGGACTCCGGCAGGGGCATGTTGTGAGGCGCTACATCATACTGATCGTTCTCCTGGCGGGGTTGCTGGGGCTCACGGTCTGGATGACCGCCCTGGGGGAGGTGGGCATCTTCAAGATGGCGCCGGCAGGCAAAGTGCTCAAGGCGACCACGCGGCACCTCCAGATCGTCGGGGCGGCGGAAGTCCTGGCAATTCTGGTCGGGGTCCCCGTCGGCTTCTTCGTTACCCGCCGCACCCTGCGCTACGTTTCCCCCGTTCTGATCGGAATCGCCAATATCGGCCAGACGGTTCCCACGCTGGCGTTCATCGGCATCGCCGGGGCCCTGCTGGGAATGGGCTACCAGGCCGCCGTGGTGGCCCTGTTCGTCTACGCCATGCTGCCGATCATCCGCAACACCTATGCCGGGATCCATTCGGTGGACCCCGCGGTGATCGAGGCGGCCCGGGGCATGGGCATGTCCAAGTGGCAGATCACCTGGCAGGTGGAGCTGTCCCTGGCCCGACCCGTTATCATCGCAGGCATCCGCACCTCCACCGTGGTGAACGTCGGCACCGCCGCGGTGGCCGGGATGATCGGGGCCGGAGGGCTCGGTGAGCTGATCGTGACCGGGATCGCGGTCCGGGTCTTCGAGCTGATCATTCAGGGGGCGGCGCCCACGGCGGCGCTGGCGGTGATCCTCGATGCCCTCATGGGCGGGGTCGAAGAGGCGGTCACCCCGAGGGGACTCAAGGTGCTCAAGCAGGCGCAGTGGCAGGCGTAGCCCCCAATGAGCCCGACGTCCGGACGGAACAGTCCGGACAGATCAACGGAAGAAAGGAGGTCGAATAGTGAACACAGTCAAGGAGTATGTCGACTTTTGCTGCCCGGTGTGCGGCGCCCGCGTGCGGGCGGACCGGGACAAGGGCGGCCGCAAGGGACCGTGCCCGCACTGCCGCAGCCTGATCCGCATCCCGAAGGGCTGACGCGGGGCGTTCGGC
>JAFGFV010000355.1 GCA_016930895.1 Spirochaetales bacterium
GGGCCCCACGCACAGCCTGACCCGCCGGTCCAGGAGGATGTCCCGGATATCGATCCGCTCCAGGACCGCCCGCACGAAACCGATGTCGGGCTCCAGGACCAGCAGGCGCGAGACCTCTTCCCCGCCCATGTACGGGCGCACCTGGTAGCCGCCCCCGAGGCCCAGGAACACCACGTAACCCGCCCCCCGGACCGCCTCGTGCGAGCGCCGGGCTTCCCGCTCCGGGTCCACGAGGGAGTGGTACGGGAGGGCCCGCGTAGGCCCGGGCCGGACGGGCACAGGGAGCCCGTTGCGGCTGGCTTGAACCGTGATCCCCTCCCTGGGCGCGGCCCGGCTCAGGCGGACTCCCAGGGCCGGGTCGCTGGCCGCCAGGGCCAGGAGGTTGCGCTCCAGGACGCCGCGGTCGGACATGCTACGACGTCTCCATCGCGGCGCGGATGGCATCGAGGACGCCGGTGGCGGAGTGGGCGAGCTCCCGGAAACGACCGACGGCCGCCCGGGGCCCCTCCAGGCGCAGGCGGCGATGTGCCTCGACCAGGGCGAACGCGTCGCTGTAGTAGCACAGGGGCAGCAGCAGAGGATCGGCCAGCAGTGCCTGGATACCGTCGTCCCGCAGGCGCCGGCCGACTGCGTCCAGCTGTCGTACCCACTGGGAGAGCAACGCGCGGGCCTGGGCCGCTCGGCTGGCGGGAGTGCCGGCCACGCCTTCAGAAGGCGTGGATAGGGAAGGTGCATCCGCGGAAGCCGCGGGAGAGGAGCCCCGGAGGGGGCCCTCGAGTCGAGGGGCCGCCGGGGCGAGAGCATCGGCGTAGGTCCGGAAGGCGGTCTCGTCAAGATTTTCGAAGCTCTCCAGCGGGACCTCCGAGGGGAGCAGGCGGAGCAGTCGGAGGCCGGCGGGTCGTTGCAGATGGGCGAACCAGCCGGCATAGGTGTCCAGGGGCAGGCTCGAGCGGGGCCGGGCAGGGCGGGGGAGTAGCGGGGGCCGTACGGGCCCCGGGGAATCCGGCGAAACGGCCTCTCCGCGCTGTGTTGCATCCCAGGCGAAATAGCGGTGGCAGAAGGGGCTGAGGCGGTTGGAGCCCTGCTCGAGGAACAGATCGAAGAGGCTCGGACGTGCGTGGGAGCGGATATCCCGATGGCACAGGTCCAGTCCGGCCACGAGGACCTGGGACGCCCCGAGCCGCTGCGCCAGGGCCAGGGCCGAAGCGGCCACAGTGCCGAAGGCGGGGAGGCCAATCGGCTCTATCCCTCGCAGGGCCCAGAGGGCCGCTTCAAAAAAGGTTCCCTGGCTCAGGGGCAGTACCGCGGCGCCGATCCGCCAGGTGCCGCAGGCCGCCGAGAGGGGCAGGGCCACCTCCAGGTCCGCACCGGCCCCGGGATACAGATGGGCTACGGCGTAGTAGCCCGGGTCGGTAAGCACCACGAGATCCGGATGCAGCCCGTGCTCCCGGAGAGCCAGCAGTGAGGAGGGGAGTGCCCACAGAGAGAAGCGGTTTCGGTAGGGAGACAGGAGCCGGAGCGCCTCCTCGAGGGAAGGGCCGGAGGCAGTGATGCACACGACGGAGCCGGCGGGCGGCAGCTGTGGCGAGAGCCGCTCGAGGAAGACGAAATTCCGGAAGGCATTGCGCAGCCAGCGCCTGCCCAGCGCGGCGGTGGTGACCAGGCTGCCTCGGAGCTCACGCAGAAGCTGCCGGACGGCTCGATTGCCCAGCTCCGAGAAGTCCGGATACAGTCGGGCGCTGGCCGGCCACTCCATCACGGTGAGACCCTCGCTGTCCAGCTCGCGCACATGGGCGCGGAGGAAATCCAGCAGTGAGTCCCCGCGCTCTGGGTGCCAGGCCTGGCTTTCCGCTGGGGCGCTGGGCACGGGGACCGGCCCGAGCGAACCTGCGCCCCTGGACTCCCGTGTCGGGGCGGCCCGGGCCGCAGCCGCGCGGGCCAAGGCCGCGCGGTAGATCTCGTGGTCGTAGAATACCGGCAGGACGCGCGCTCCCGGAGCCCGCTGGCGGAGGGCCTGGATTAGGTAGCCCAGCCCGGCGCCCAGCAGCACGACCACGGATGGTCTGTGGCGTCCGAGCGCCCTGTCGACGAAGCGCTCGGCCTCCCTGGCGGGATCATACCTGGAATGGAGGTACGACCCTCGGACTGCCGCGGTAGGCGGACCGGCGCTCGAGGCTACCAGCTGCAGCATGGCCTTACTGGAACGAGTCGAGGATCTGCCCCGCGTGCTCCGGCGGACCGTTCCAACTTCTGACCTCCGGGTTCAGGCCCAACCCCTCGAGCTCTCCGAGAGTAGGGAAGTAGTGCCTGAGAACGCTCTCGAGATGGCGGAGAAACAGCTCAGGGTCCGGCGTTCCCATGCCGTGGATCAGGACCAGGAGATGATCGGCTCCGAGTCGAACCGCGGTACCAACGGAGGACGCCAGCGCCAGAACCACCGCGCCGACGTCTTCCTGGAGCCTGAAGGGGTCCAGCGCCGGCGTGGCGCGAAGGAGGGCCGCGGCCACCCCGCGCATGTCGAGGCGCACGGCCAGAACGGCGCGTTGGGCCTCCAAAGCCGTCTGAGCAGCCCGGGTGACCAGCTCCGGGAGGGCGCCGGGTCGGGCCAGAAGCTCCTGGCGGACCGCATCGAGATGGCGTTCATCCTGAGCCAGGGTCTCCAGGTGGCGTTCCCGGGCTTCGTAGAGAAGCTCCGCCCCGCGTTCGGAGATGTCGCCGTAGAACTGCGGGTCCCCCGGCGCGCGATCGCTCCGTCTCGTGACCAGAAGGATGCCGATCCACTTGCCGGCGTGCACGAAAGGAACCAGGAGAACCTGCCTGAGGGCGGAAAACTCTCGGAAGGAGAAGAAGGCTCGAAGCTGGGCCAGGTCGGCTTCTTCGCTGAAGAACAAGGTCTCGCCGGCGGCCAGCGGATTCAAGCTGGGGCTGCAGGCCAGGGGAATCCGCAGGCGCTGCAGCGTGGTCGGGTCGAAGCCGCAGGCCGCCCAGGGGGCGTAGACCAGGCGCAACGGGTCGTAGAGCAGGAGCGCCGCCTGCGTGAGGCCGAGCTCCTCCGCCAGGAGGGTGAACAGCCGCGCGGGCGCCTCGAGCCCCCGGCGCAGCCGAGTCACCGCCGA
>JAFGFV010000356.1 GCA_016930895.1 Spirochaetales bacterium
CCGGCTACCGATACAACTCCCTTGACTGGTTCACCTCGACCATCGGTAGCATCGACTACGCTCTCGGGGCCATCAACCTGTACAACTACGTTCTCGATCTCGGTGGGGTTGATCAGGTCGGCCCGTACATCTACACGGGCGCGCCGATTGGCGCCTTCGGCTTTCACCCGGCCGCCGCGAACATCTACTACCGCTTGGGCTCGGATCTCACCGGCCAGGTGCACGCCGACGTGTCCATGGGAAGTGGCGTGCGGTTCACGGTGGTGGTGAAGGACGATTGAGATGAAAGCGGGACTGAGGCCTCTGTTTCTGGCGCTGGTGGCGCTGTTGCTGCTCTGCTTCGGCGGCTGCACGTCGCTTACGGTGGCCGGGAGGGTCGCGGTCAAGGGCAGCGAGCCGCACACCTACCTGGTACTCGTGGCGGCGAACCAGGACTACAAGATAGTCGGCCCGCTGCGCGAGGAGATCTGGAGGAGATATCAGGGCCAGAGAATCCGGGTGCGCGGTCGCCTCGTCCGGAAGGCCATCGGGCCCGGCTTTCCTGCCGAGTTGGAGGTCTTGGAGATCCGGAAGGTCGAACGGCCGGACAAGTCCTGATCTTTCCGAATGCCTGCCCGCGAGCCGCCTACAGCTGGTCCGCCACCAGCTCCTTGACGAGGGCGTTGACCCGCATGCCGTACTCCAGGTAGATGGCCTCCGCCTCCGCCTGGGAGTCGGCGCTGGCCCCCAAATCCTTCTGGGCGGCGATGTGGGGCTCGATGGAGAAGGCCCCATCGTAGCCGCTGTCCACCGCGTCCTTGAGGATCTCTCTGACCATGCTGTCGCCTTCCCCGGGGTACGTGTACACGACTTCCCCGGAAGGCCCGCGGTGACAGTCCTTGATGTGGATGTGCCGGATGTACGGCCGGGCGCTGGTGTAGAACTCCCAGGTGTCTTCCGGCCGGTGGCCTTCACCCACGGGGTTGCCGGTGTCGAAGCAGATCTGGAAGTGCGGAGAGGAGATCTCCTCGAGCAGGGACCGCTGATTGGCGGGAGAGACGCCGCCCCAGCCGGAGCAGTTCTCGTGGAGCAGGACCACGTCTTCCCCTTCGGCGATGCGGGCGAGCTCGCGCACGCGCCGCACTGCCTCGCGCCTCCACTCCTGCTCGGAAAGCCCGTCGTTCGGGTAGGACATGATCCGCAGGTAGCGGGTCTGGAGGCGCCGCATGCGAGGGGCCGAGCGCAGCAGGTCCTCCACGTCCCGGCGGAAGTCGGAGGTCACGGGCCTCGCCCAGTTGGCCAGGGGCGAGGCAAAGCAGACCACGCCCATCCGCTCCTCCTCCAGGCGCTCCGCGGCTCGCTCGAACTCCTCCTCTTGGAGCTCGCAGACGTTGACATTCCCGATCAGCCGGAGCTCGAGGGTGTCCCATCCCAGTACCCTGTGAATCCGGATCTGGTCCTCGAGGTCCGGGGAGCCCTCGTCGGCGATGCCGGTAATGATCATGGAGAGCCTCCTCCGCGTGGGGGCAGCGATTTTTCGTAGACCCTGTATACGATGGTCTGTTCGAGCCCCAGCTTGATCAGGGCGTTGCGGATCCGGGGGTTGTCCTCCAGGATGTAGTTGGCCTCCAGGCGCACTCCCCGCGGCGCCAGGGCCTCGAACAGGCTCATGTACAGCAGCACGTCCAGGCCCATTCCCTGGTACCGGGGCATCACGGCCAGGCCGAACAGGCGGAAGTCCCGAATCTTCCTGACTCCGGTCAACAGGGTCACGAACCCGAAGGGCAGCAGCCGGCCACGGATGCGCCGCAGGATCTGGTTCAAGTCCGGAAAGCCGAGGCAGTAGCCCACCGGCTCCCCCGCGTCCTCGACGAACCAGATGGCGTCCGGGTCCGCGATCGGCTTGAGCTTCCGGAACATGCTGGTCAGCTCGTCGGGTTCCAGGGGCACGAAACCCCAGTTGTCGCGGATGGCTCGTTGGAGATCCGGCAGATGGCCTGCGCTTCGCGGCGCAGCTCCCCCAGGTCCAGGCGGCGGATGCTGATCTCCGGACGGCGCCGCAAGAGCTCGGTCCGGAAGCGGGTGAAGCGCTCGGGGATCTGGTAGCCCTTCAGGGAGTCGCCTTCGTAGACGATCAGATCCTTGACCTTGCTGAAGCCGCCGGTTTCCGCGAAGCGATTGTAGGAGCGGGGATTGTACGGGGCCATGAAGGTCGGCGGGCGGTCGAACCCTTCCACCAGGAACCCCCAGCACTCGGACACCGGGTTGATGGGGCCGCGCACCCGCTCCATTCCCCGGTCGAGGAGCCAGGAGTCGACCGCACCCAGGAGAGCCTGCGCGACCGCTGGGTCATCGATGCATTCGAAGGAGCCGAAGAGCCCGAACTTGCAGCCGTAGAAGCGGTTGTACTGGTGATCGACGTAGGCCAGGACCCGGCCCACGACCTCGGTGCCCTCCCACGCCAAGAAAGGGGTGTAGTCGGAACGGGCGAGAAGGGGATTGCGCCGGGAGTAGGTGTCTCGCTCCTCGGACCACAGCGGCGGCGCCCACAGAGGATCGCGGCGGTACAGCGTCTCCGGGAAGCGGATGAAACGCCTCATGTCCCGGTGCCCGCGGGCCTCCTGGATGCGCATTTCCTCCCCCTTCGTATGCTTTTATAACCCCGGATGGGCCCGGACGCAAGGTCGCGGGAGGCAAGGTCGCGTGAGGCAAGGCCGCGTGAGGCAAGGCCGTCCCGCGCCTTGAAGCTCCCGACACATCCGTTATAATTGAAGAGTATGTTCGTGCGTTTCCATCTCGTTTTGCTCGTTGCCCTGGTCGGCGTGCTGAGTGCCGGCGCCTGGGACGAAACCGCCGCCACGCGGCGTGATCGCGAGCGCATGGTCGAGACCCAGATCGCAGCGCGTGGGGTCCGGGACGCCCGGGTGCTGGACGCCATGCGCAGCGTCCCCCGGCACCTGTTCGTGCCGGAAGAGCTGCGGCGGCAGGCGTATCAGGACCATCCGCTCCCCATCGGCGAGGGCCAGACCATTTCCCAGCCCTACATCGTGGCCCTGATGACGGAGCTGCTCGAGCCGCAGCCCGACGACACCGTGCTGGAGGTGGGGACCGGCTCCGGGTACCAGGCGGCGGTCCTGTCGCCCCTGGTGCGGGAGGTCTACACGATCGAGATTAAGCCGCTGCTGCACGAGCGCTCCCGGGAACTGCTCGAGCGCTTGGGCTACGACAATGTCCGCGCCCGGGAAGGCGACGGCTACTTTGGCTGGGAGGAGGCCGCTCCCTTTGACGGGATCATGATCACCGCCGCGGTCGACCACATTCCCCCTCCCCTGCTCGCGCAGCTCGCCGAAGACGGGGTCATGGTCCTGCCGCTGGGCAACCCCTTCGGGTACCAGAATCTGGTGGTGGTCCGCAAGCGCGGCCGGGACTACGAGGTGCGGCAGGTCACCGGAGTGCTCTTCGTGCCCATGACCGGGCAGGCCATGTCCCGCTAGCCTGCCTGCGGTCATGGTGCTGGCGTCGGTCTTTCTGGTCTCGCTCTCCTCGCTGGGCATCGAAATCCTGCTGACCCGGGCCTTCTCCTTTTCTCAGTGGAACCATCTCTCCTTCATGGTGATCAGCGTTGTCATGTTCGGGTTCGGCGCGAGCGGCAGTCTCCTGGCGCTCGTGGAAGGAAGGCGTCCCGGGTGGACGAGAGCCCTGGTGGACTCAGGGCGCTACGGGCACCTGATGTCCCTGTTCTCCGCCAGCACGGTGGCGGCGCTGGTGTTTCTGCGGGTCTTGCCGCTGGACTACTTCCGGATGCCGCTGCAGCCGCTCCAGCTGCTCTTCCTGGCGGTCACGTACCTGGTGCTGCTGCTGCCGTTTCTGTGCGCCGGGGGGGTGATCGCGGCCGCCTTTTCCGCGCAGCCGCAGAGCTCGGGCAGGATCTACGGGGCCACCATGGCCGGCTCCGCCGTGGGCGCCCTGCTCCCGGCGGCGCTGTTGCCGCTGGTCGGCGTGGCCCGGTCGATCGTGATCTGCGCCGTCCTGCCGCTCACCGCCGCGGTCGGGGCAGCCCTGGGGCAGGGCAGAGGCGCGCGGCTGGCCAGACTGGCTGCGCCGCTGGCGGTGGGCGCGGCGCTCGGGGTGCTGGTCACGGGGTTCGGCGGGCGCGTGCTGGAGCTCGCGCCCTCTCCCTACAAGCTGCTGGCCCAGACCCTGCAGCTCCCGAACAGTCGCGTCACCGCCACGGTCACGAGCCTGCGGGGCCGGGTGGACCGGGTGGAGAGCCCGGCCCTGCGCTTTGCCCCCGGGCTGAGCCTCCAGTACCAGGGGAATCTGCCGGCGCGGGAGCTGTTCGTCCGGGACGCCGATGGGCTGTACGTGCTGTACCGGCGGGGCGAGAACGGCTTCGCCCGCTACATTCACGCCTACGCCGCTGCGCTGCTGCCGGAGCGGCGAGAGCG
>JAFGFV010000357.1 GCA_016930895.1 Spirochaetales bacterium
CGGCGTGCCCCCGGTACGGCGGGGGAGATCGACGCCGCCGGCCGGGTCCTCACGGCCCCGCGGGTCAACTTTCACGAGCATTTCTACTCCCGTCTGGCCAAGGGGCTGGACCTCGGCCGGCCCATGGACAGCTTCGTGCGCATCCTCGAGAACTTCTGGTGGGCGCTGGATCGGGCCCTGGATCCGGACATGGTGGCCGCCTGCGCCCGCCTCGGGGCCCTGGAAGCGATCCGCAGCGGCGCGACCGTGGTGTTCGACCACCACGCCTCCCCGGGCTGCATCCCCGGCAGCCTCGACCTGATCGCCGGTGCCCTGCGGGAGGCGGGCCTGCGGGGGGTCGTGTGCTACGAGACCTCCGACCGCGGCGGCGGCGCCGAAGCCGAGGCCGGCCTGGCCGAGAACCGGCGTTTCCTGGAGCGCGGCGCGGACACCGACGTGCGCGGCCTGCTGGGGCTGCACGCCTCCTTCACCCTGAGCGACGCCACCCTGGAAAAGGCGGGGGCCCTGGCCCGGGAGCTGGACGCCGGAATCCACGTCCACCTCTCCGAGGACCGCCACGATCGAGACGAGTGTCTGCGCTCTCATGGGGTGAGTCCGGCGGTCCGGCTGGGCCGCCAGGGGCTCCTCGACCGGCCCGGGGTGCTGGCCCATGGGGTGCACCTGACCGACGCCGACCGGGAGGCGCTGTCCGCCGGCCCCTGCGCCCTGGCCCTCAACCCCGACTCCAACCTGAACAACGCCGTGGGCCTGCCGGACTACAAGGGGCTCCCCGGCGCCCTGCCCCTCCTGGCCGGCACCGACGGCATGCATGCCGACCCGGGACGCTCGCTCAAGCAGCTGTTCCTGCTGTCCCGGCACCAGGGCTTTTCATCGGGGGAGTCTTTCTCCTGGCTCCAGCGCATCGCCGCCGACCAGGACCGCTTCGTGCGGCGCTTCTTCCCGGACCACGCCGGGCTCGGACCGGGCCGGCGGGCCGACCTGACGATCTGGGACTACCGCCCTCCTTCCCCGCTGGACGAGGGCACATTCTGGGGACACTACGTGTACGGCATCCTCGAAAGCCCCGCCTGGGCCGTGCTCCAGGGGGGGCGGCTGCTCTACCAGGCGGAAACCTGCTACGGACTGGACGCCGAGGCGGTGGCCGCAGAGGCAGCCCGGCAGGGCGAGCGCCTGTTCACCGCCGTCCGGCCCGGGACAGGGTGACCCACACGGCCCCGGCCAGGACCAGGACCGCCCCCACGACCTGCCACGGGCTCAGCCGCTCCCCGAACAGCAGCACGGAGAAACCGATGGTGATGGGCGGCTCGATCATGCTGAGCAGGGCCGCACGGGTCGAACCCAGCCGCCGTAGTCCTGCGAAAAAGGCCACGATCCCGCCGACCGTGGAAACCAGGATCAGGGCCGCAATCGGGAGCCAGGTGCTCGCTGCGAAACCGAAGTCCAGGACCCCGGCCGCGGCCCCGAAGAGCGCATACGCCCCCGCCGAGAACAGGCAAACGTAGGCCGTCATGGGAAGGGGGTCCAGGGTGCGCAGCAGGCGGTTGGACAAGGTGATGTACACCGAGTAGACCAGCGCCGCGGCCAGGGCCAGGAGCGCCCCAATCAGGTTGAAGCCCCGGAAGGAGGCGCCCAGGACCAGCACGACGCCGGCTAGGGAGAGCGCCAGCGCCGCGAAGGTGACTCCGGAGATCCTCGCTCGCTCCACGATCACGCTGAGCAGGCAAACGAGAGCGGGGTACGAGTACAGGATCAGGGTGGCCATGGCCACCGGGATGTAGCGCACCGCAGCGAAGTAGGTGCCCGACTGCAGAGTGTAGCAGAGCCCCACGAGCAGGAGCCAGGGCCGGGAGGCCGGTGGCGCGGCCAGGCTCCGGCGCCGCAGGGCGGCCGCGGCGAACAGCAGCGGCGCGGCCAGAGCGAAGCGGATCAGGAGCAGGGTGGGAACATTGATCCCTCCGGCGTACGTGTACAGCGCGAAGATCGGGATCAGGCCGAAGCCGAAGGCCGAGTAGACGATCAGGGCCGCACCGGCCAGGGCTCTCGACCTCGACGCGTCCGGGCTGCTCATGGGTGGATGATACGCGGGAGCCTCCCGAGCCACAATACCGCGAGGCCGCGACAAAACGCCGTCGAGCCGTGGTGCCGGAAGCCCTGTTATGGTCTATAATGGGCCGCGGTCAAGGAGGTGAATCATGAAGCGGAAAGCTCATGCCCGGGCGCTCCTGGGGGTTGCGGCAGCCCTCTTGGCCGCGGCCGTGATCTCCTGTGCCACGAACCCGGTCACTCAGGAGACGGAGTTCATGCTCCTGTCCACCCGCGACGAGATCGCCCTGGGCAGACAGACCGACCCGCAGATCTTGCAGTCCTACGGCCACTACGAAGACCCTGAGCTGGATGCCTACATCACCGACCTCGGGCGACGCATGGGGGCCCTGACCCACCGTCCGGAGCTGGACTACTCCTTCAAGGTGCTGGACAGCCCGGTGATCAACGCCTTCGCCGTGCCCGGGGGCTACGTCTACCTGACCCGCGGGATTCTGGCCTACCTGAACGACGAGGCGGAGCTGGCCGGGGTCGTGGGCCACGAGCTCGGCCACATCGCGGCGCGCCACAGCGCCCAGCAGTACAGCCGGGCCCAGCTGGCCCAGCTGGGACTGGGACTCGGGGCCATGCTGTCGGAAACCGTGCGCAAGTATGCCGGTCTGGCCCAGGCGGGCATCAGCCTGCTGTTTCTGAGCTTCAGCCGGGAGAACGAGCGCCAGGCGGACGATCTGGGCGTGCTGTACTCCTCCAGGGCTGGGTACGACGCCACCAGGATGGCCAACCTGTTCCTCACCCTCGAACGCCTGAACCCCTCGGCGGGCAGCGACGGGCTCCCGGCATGGTTCTCCACCCACCCCAACCCTCCCGACCGGATCGCGGCCGTCCGCCAGGCCGCCGCGCGGTGGCAGGCGGACAACCCCCAGGTCCAGGTCGCGGCCAACCGCGAGCAGTACCTGAGGCGCCTGGAGGGGCTGGTCTTCGACGAGGACCCGCGGCAAGGGTACGTGGAAGCAGAGGTCTTCTACCACCCGACGCTGAGGTTCCAGTTCCCGCTCCCGGCCGGCTGGACGGTCAACAACACCCCCTCCCAGGTCCAGGTCTTCACAGAGGCCCAGGACGCCGCCATCCTGCTCTTCGGGGCGTCGGAGAGCACCCCGGCCGCCGCCGCCGAGGCGTTTGTCGGCGGCAACCAGGCCACCGTGCTCGCCTCGGAGGCGGTCCTGATCAACGGCTACGCGGCCCGACGTTTGGTCTGCGATCTGAACACGGAGCAGGGGGTCGCGCGCGTGCTCTCCTGCTTCATCCAGAAGGACGACGCGGTGTACGTCTTTCTCGGGTACACCGGCCAGGACCGCTTCGACGACTACCTCCCGTACTTCGAGCGCACGATCGGGGGCTTCCGGAACCTGAGCGATCCTGCCAGGATCGACGTCAGGCCGGCGCGGCTGACCCTGCGCAGGGCCCCGGGGCAGGGCACCCTGAGACAGGCCCTCCAGGGCTTCGGGGTGCCGTCTGCCTCCCTGGAGGCGCACGCCATCATGAACGGCCTGGAGCTCGACGAACCGCTCCCCGCGGGCACGCTGATCAAGATCGTGGTGAAGTGAGAGAATGAAGGTCGGGGTGCGCGCGGCTCCCCCGAGGCGAGGGAGCTGAGATGGCAGAGCTTCAGACCACGGTCTGCGGCATCGGATTCCCGAACCCCATATGGACCGCCGCCGGCCCCGGGGGCGCCGACGGGGAGATGCTGCTGCGGGCGGCCCGCGGCGGCGCCGGGGGCCTCGTGGCCAAGACCATCAGCCTCCGCCCGGCGGAGGTGCCCACTCCGAACATCATCTCCCCCTTCGCCGGCAGCCTGCTCAACGCGGAGCTGTGGTCGGAGCTCTCCTACCGCCAGTTCATCGACCGGGAACTCCCCATGGCCCGGCAGGCCGGGATGCCGATCGTGGCCTCGGTGGGGTACTCGGCCGAAGATCTGGCTCTGCTGGGCGCCGAGCTGGAGAAGGCGGCGGTCGCCGACGCGGTGGAGTTTTCGATCCACTATGTGGGCAAGGACCCCCAGACCCTGGCCTCCCTGGCCCGTGCCCTCAAGGGCACCGTGAGCATCCCGGTGCTGGCCAAGCTCAGCCCGGCGGTCACAGACCTGGAGACGACCATCCGGACTCTGGAGGCAGAGGTGGACGGCTTCGTGGCAGTCAACAGCGTAGGCCCTGCTTTGGACTTCGACCCGGAGAGCGGGCGCCCGTTCCTGGGAAGCCCCGACGGCCGGGGCTGGCTGTCCGGGAGCGCGATCCTTCCGGTCGGC
>JAFGFV010000358.1 GCA_016930895.1 Spirochaetales bacterium
CTGGGCGGTGTAGCGAAGCACGATCGAACGGCAGGACTCGTTGAAGCGGGCCACGCCGAACTCCTCGATCTGCCGCTTGCCCGAGATTCCGAGCTCCTTCTCCATCTCGTATTCGACGGGAAGGCCGTGACAGTCCCACCCGAAGCGCCGCTCGACCTTGAGCCCTTTCATGCTCTGGTAGCGCGGGATCACGTCCTTGATCGTCCCCGGCACGAAATGCCCGAAGTGCGGCAGGCCGGTGGCGAAGGGAGGCCCATCGTAGAACACGTACTCCTCCCGGCCGTCCCTCTGGCGGATTGACTTCTTGAAGATGTCGTGCTCTTCCCAGAACCGGAGGATCTGAGCCTCGATGTCGGGGAAGCTCGCCTTGGGGTCTACGGGCTTGTACAACCTGTCCTCTCCTTGCCAGCCGATGGTTCGATGGTTCCCGTGCCGATGCCGCGAAGCAGTGCGTTTCGAGAAGTCGGGCAATGGTACGGACAAAGAAGAAAGGGTGTCAAGGCTCGACACCGCAGGCCGCGCCCTCCGTGGTGGAGCCGCGGCGCGCTCAGGCCCGGCCCGCTCAGTTCTCCGTCAGGATGTCGCGATCGTACTGCTCCTGGGCCCAGGCCTTGTGGTTGCGCTCCTCCTCCGCCAGAACCCGGAACAGGTCGGTGGCGCCTTCCTCCCGCGCCAGAGACGCCAGGCGGGAGTACAGCTTCTCGGCCTCCCCTTCCTTCTGAATGATCAGGATCAGGAAGTCGCCGTACTCCATGTCGGGCGAGAAGGCGACCGGCACGAGTATCTCGTTGAGCCGCTGGTCGCCCCCCACGAGCGGTCGGAAGAGGCTCTCGGCGCCGCCGGCGTCGCGCAAGGTCGTCAGCTTGCGCTCGTGTTCATTCTCCATCTCAGCCATGGAAAGCAGCAGCTGCCGAAAGGCTTTCCGGTCCGTGCTGCCGGCGTAGGAACGATACATCTGTTGGGCCCCGCGCTCCCGGGCTATCGCGAAATCCAGAATCTCCTCGACGCTGCCGAACTCCAGGGTTTGTTCCATTCGATCATAGTATCCCGCCGACACGGCCCGTGTCAAAACCTCGCCCCCGCTGCCCGGCCGATGGCCCGCGTCACAGAATGCTTACGTTGACACTGGAAACTCGATCCGCTACACTAGATCTGGTCGAAATATCATCGTGACATGAGCACAGCCCAAGCCCCCGCGGCCGGCGCAAGAGCAGCAAATACACCGGCGGCCGGCAGGAAAGACGCACCCGACCTACCCCGGGCGGTCAAGGTCACCGTCCTTACCCTGCTCAAGCACTTCTACGACGAGCAGATCTTCAATCTCCTGATCCGCTACTTCTACGATCCAGATCCGGAGGTCAGCAAGGCCGCCATCGCCTCGTCGGGCTCGATCGGCAACGACGCGGCGATCCCTCACCTGTACCGCCTGGCCGAGCAGGGGAACACCGATCAGAAGATCGCTGCCATCCGCACCCTGGCGGCCATCAACGCCCCGGCAGCCATCGAGAACCTCTACAAGTATTTCGCGCATTTTCGGCAGACGGAGATCCGCCGCGAGATCCTCAAGGCCATCAACCGGATATCCCCCCTTCACCCCAAGAGCCGGGAGCTCAACGTCGCGGTGCTCATGGACACCGGACTCGGGAAGGGCTACGACGAACCCATCCTCCTGGGGCTGCTGGAGGCGGGGGAGTTCGAGCACGTGAAGAACAACCTCCTGGGGACTCAGCCGGAGGTCCAGCGCCTGATCTTCAACAAGATCCTGGAGATGACGGGCGAAGAACCCGGCAATTTCGTCGAACACTTCCAGAACAAGGTCGGCCAGCTCGATCCCACGACCCTCGGGTTCTTCCTGTGCGCGTACGAGCTCAAGACGACCAGCCCCCAGCAGAACTACGTCGTGGATACCCTGCAGAGCGTGGATGCCAGGGCGACGACCTCCTTCCTCCTGTCCCTGACCAACCACAAGGGCCGCATCCAGAATCTCTCGCGCATGTTCCGGCTGCTTCTGCGGGTGCCGTACGTCGACCCGGACACCGAGGGTCTCAACGGTGACCTGCTGGCCAGGATCATCGCGGAGGTCAGGACCGACTCACCCCTGCTGCTCAACGAGTTCATCTTTGCCACGGCCACCAACCTGGAAGCCGTGTTCGCCAAGATCCGGCAGCAGACCGTCTCCCTTCAGGGGGTCAAGCAGAAGGAGGCGCTGCTGGCAGTCCTGCTGGCCAAGGCCCTCGAGCAGTATGGCACCGCCGAGCTGCTTCAGGAGGCGGCGGGGTTCTTCAAGATCGACAGCAACGACGACCCTGGGCCGCTGGTCACCCGCATTCGGGAACGCATGATCTGGGCCAGCGAGGACGAACGCAATCGCTTCGAGGCCACGCGCCAGCTGTTCGACAACGACGACCGCAGCGTGCGGCTCAACACCTATCACACCCTCGCCAAGGTCAACCAGCACAATCCGGCCCTCATGCGCCGCCTCAATCGCCTGATCCGGGTGATCGGGACTCTAGACATCCGCAACTCAGGCAAGAAGATCCTGGAAATCCTCAACTACTCCCGCCAGGAACGCATCCCGTACCTCGAACAGACCTGCGTGGTGACCCTCTGCCAGCTGCTCAATCGCACGGCCATCGAGCAGGCCAAGAACTTCTT
Organism: Spirochaetales bacterium; assembly: GCA_016930895.1. Next base: position 2,656 of record JAFGFV010000358.1, read on the forward strand.
CGCCGAGCCGGCCAAGAACGCGCACTCGGTCGCCGGCTACGTGCGGGGGGCCCGCTACCTGCCTCCCAAGCTGTTTCTCAATCCCATGCTCCGACTTCTTGGTGACCCGAAGGTGGGCCCGCGGATCCAGGGGGTGATCGTGAACTCTCTGGAAGCCATGGAGCTGGGGGGAATCGCCGGAGTGCTCCCGCCGCTCATCAAGGCCATGCGGCTGCCCCACGTGAGCCAGGACAACAAGCGCCACCTCAGCTCCATCATCGCCCGCTACGGCGACTCCA
>JAFGFV010000359.1 GCA_016930895.1 Spirochaetales bacterium
GCCGTGGCGCTCTCCATGCCCTCCCGGGCGGCAACGAGCTGCTGCAGCCCCTCGAGCAGGGCGCTCTCCGCCTCTTTGCCGTCGCGGTACTCCGGGTCCATGCGCTCGAGGAAGGGCCGCTGCGACTCCAGCGGAGCGATAGCGCGAAGCACCTCAAGGGCCTCTGCCACCCGTTCCAGGGACCGCCGGCGCTCCGCCAGAGCCGCCTCGGGGCCGGAAGCCTCCAGGCAGTAGCCGTTGGACGCGTAGGCGTGGACTTCTTCCGCCTGCTGAAGGACGAGGCGGGCTTCGGTGTGCTCCGCGAGCGCCGCCTCCAGGGCCGCGTGGAGCTCCAGGTAGCGGGCGGAAACGGAGGCAACCCGTGCCAGCGCTTGATCGTACTCTGCCTGGCAGCGGGCCACGGCGGTCTCGTGCTCAGCCAGCTCCTCCTGCAAGGGCTCGAGGACAGCCTCCTGGTATCCGGCAAAGCCTTCGGCCCAGGCAGCACGGGCGGCCTCCGCCTGAAGGCGGGCTGCCAGGCACTCGGTAATCGAGCGCTCCCCGGACCACACCGCGAGCTGGGCCTCTCGAGCTTCCGCCTGGGTGGCCCGCCGGCTCCAGTCCGGAGAACGGAATGCCTCCAGCGCCTCGAGCACCAATGCGGCGTATGCCTCCAGATCCCCCGCGAGGCGATCGTCGACCACCTCCAACGCCCCGACGGCGGATAGCCACTGCCGGGCCCCGGTGCCGGCTTCGCCGGCCGAAGGCTCGCCGGTGGGTAGCTGGCCGGCCGAAGGCTCGCCGGCCAGAAGCTCGCGCCCCGCCGCGGCCACGGCCAGCAGCCGGACCACGACCTCCTCGAGATACGGGGGAGCCGAAGGCAGGAGGGCCAACTCTCCGCACAGCTCGACGAGTCGTTCGGAAGAGGTCAACCCCCGGAGGACGCCGAGCTCGCCCACTTCCTCCTCGACGCCGAGGGCCGCGCTCCAGGCCGCAGCATCGCTCCAGCGGTAGTAGGAGCTCAGCAGCGGAAGCATGCGTCCGAACGGCTCGTAGAGCTCCAGGACCGCCCGGGCTTCCCGCAGGCGCAGGCGCTCCTCTTCCAGGAACAGCTCCCGAAGGTCCAGCCCGTCGAGCTGGAACCGTTCGTCGCCTGTCTCATCGACCCCCGTCTCGGCAGTACCGGGGCCGCCTGCTCCGACCAGCCTCAGCAGCTCCGCCAGGGCCACCGCCTCCGGGCTCGCCGCGGAGAAATCCCCCTCCAGGCACCGGAGGGCCTGCCGCTCCAGCTCTTCCCGGGCTGCCGCGTAGGCTGCCTCTGCCTCACCTGCGGCCCGCCGAACCCCTTCGATCTCCGCCTCCCCCTGCCCGGCGGACAGGGTTTCGCGCCCGAGGAGCTCCGCCAGGCACGCATAGCGGTACTGCTCCACCCGTGCGCTCTCCCGCAGCAGGGCAAGCTGCTGCTCCGCCCGCAGCTGGCCCACGAGGTCACCGCTCAAGCCGGCCTCGAGCGCCGCCCGCAGCTCGGCGGCGGCAGAGGATTCGGGATCCACCCCTGCGGCGCTCAGGGCGTCGCGGACCCGCTCCCAGAGCTCCGCCTCATCCCAGTCCAGACGCACCGCGAGCAGAGCCGCGGTGCGAGCCTGCAGCTGCGCCAGATCCGGGACCCGGTCATCCTCCCCCTCCCCGAGCAGGTCCCGAAGGAGCTCCTCCGCCTGGTCGGCCAGCTCCGCAGCCTGGAAGGCCTCCCAGGCCGCAAAGTAGCCGCGGTAGGTCTCCGACCGTCCGGCGCAGTACCAGCGCTCCAGCGCCTGGTCATGCTGCTCGACCAGAGCCTGCAGAATCGCGAGGTCCTGCGCCCCCCAGGCGCTCCAGGCATCGCCGTAGCGGCGCCGGGACTGATCCAGGGCGCTCCGCGCCTGTTCCAGGGCTTCCCAGGCCTCCGTCAGCTCCAGGGGAGCCGTCGTCACCTCCTCGCGCACCAACCGCCGCAGCGCCTCCACCGCCTCCGCGTAGCGCTGTCCGGACTCGGCCATCTCTTCCTGCGCCCGGGCAAGAGTGCTCATGGTCTCGGCCTCGGAAGGTCGGTCGGGGCTCGCGTCCTCGGCGTAGTCCACCACGGCTGCGGCGATCTCCACCTGCCGCTCCAGGTACGCTCTTTCGGCTTTCAGCCTGGCGATCTCCCGCTCCAGGGAATCCGCCGGGAGATCGGCTCCGCCGTAGGCGCGAATCCGCGCCTCCAGGTCCAGAAGCGCATCACGGGCGGCCTCCGCGGCCTCGCCGTACTTGCCGAGCATGCCGCCGCCGCCGTTTTTGCCCTGCCAGTACTCCAGCTCCTCGAGCAGCACCTGGAGGCCGCCTCCCTCCTCCGCCTCGCCGGCGACCCCGTCCCGGACAGATTCGATCTCCCGGGCGAGGAGCCCGGCGTTGCCCTCGGCCAACTCGATCAGATCAACGCACTGGCGATGGACCCCAACCAGGACAGCGACTTCCTGGTGAAGCCGGTCCAGCTCGGCACGGGCGCTCTCGGCCAGCTCGGCGGTGACCGCGGCGAACTGCTCGACGAAACCCTGCTCGGCCAGGTCCCAGGCCA
>JAFGFV010000360.1 GCA_016930895.1 Spirochaetales bacterium
GGCCAGAACGGCAATTGCTTCGACGGTCGTGCCCACGTACCCCCGCTCGGCAAAGAGCCGGCGGGCGGCTTCCAGGATCTGGCCTCGGGTGCGCTCGGCCTGGGCCCGCCGGCGGGGCGAGTCGTAGCGGCGTTTTTGTGTTCCGGGGCCCGGCATAATCGCTTGACTCCGCGTGGTTGTTATCGATACATTACTACTGTATTGAATATATTGTTAATGTATCCAATACGGGATCACTCGGGTGACTCGAGTATAGCCGAGTCGGCCGAGAGCGTCGATCCCGGAGAGGCGGCGCAAGGTGAGCCGGCACCTACCGGCCTGCACGTGCGCCGCCGCACCAAGCCGTTTTCGCTGCAAGGAGTTTACCATGACCGGCGAGGACAACAAGGGCGTCGTGCGCAGGGTGATCGAGGAGGCCTTCAACCGAGGCAGGGTCGAGACCCTGGATGAGCTGTTCACTGCTGATTACCGAGAGCACCAGTTCGGCATGCCTCGGAACATCGAAGGCTTCAAGGCATCGGTGCTCGCTCTGCGGGCTGCGTTCCCGGACCTGAGGCTCACGATCGAGGAAATGAGCGCGGAAAACGACGCAGTCTGGGTCCGTATGACTGCCCGGGGCACGCACGGGGGAGAGTTCATGGGCCTGCCGCCCACGGCCCGCAAGATCGAGGTCGCCGTCTTCGACATGTGCCGCCTGGAGAAGGGCAGGATTACGGATCACTGGGGGGTCCCGGACCGTTTCGCCATCATGCAGCAGATCGGCGCTCTCGCCCGGCCTTCCCCCGAGGCATGATTCCTCGCTGGGGCCCGGCCGCTCCGCCCCGGCCGGGCCCTCAGCCCTGGCGCCCGCAGTGTCCCCCCGGGAGCCTATCAGAGCTGGGTGCTTGGGTCGTCTTGTCCCACGGCCAAGCCGGAATCCCGACAGGCCCGGCCGGCTTCAGTACCAGAATCAGAAGAAGAAGCTGACCGCCACCGCCCCTGTCGGGATCGTCGCTGTAAGCTCGTAGCTGTCGGCCACGCTGGTTTCGGTGGTCGCGACCCAGAACGGGTGCACCACCCCGGAGATCATGAGGTGCTCGCCCAGGTGGTAGTTCAGGCCGACTCGCGGGCCCACCCGCAGGTAGAACACGTAGTCGACGTCACCGTCGAGCATGATCGCGTGGTGGGCCTCCGCCCCGACGCTGACGTCCAGCGGGTCCGAGGGCCGGAACAGGAAGGCGGTGTGGGCGCCGATCTTGATCCGGTTGTTGTCGGGCCACGCGCCGCCCGGGAAGCCGTCATACAGCGCGGCCTGGGTCTTGACGGATAGGGCGGCCCCGAGCTCCCCGGCGGTCCCCGGAGCGGCACCTGCGGGCTCCTCGACGGCGCCGGTCACGCTCGAGACCTTGCCCGCCTGTCCCCCCACCTCGACCACGTCCAGCTTGTAGACCGGGTAGCTCCACCAACCCTGGGAGACAAGCAGCCTGACGTAGGTCTCAGCCTTCCCGCTCCCCGGATCTGGCCACGAGCACGCACGAGAGGTCGGGGTTCCCCTAAGTGATGGGCGCGGAGTGGTTCCACCCCGGGTCGTTCGCGAAAGGCGCCAGGCCGTACAAGGCCCCGAGGAACTTCTCCCCGCACGCGGGCTGTTCACAGGCAACCAGCACCTCGAATCCCTTGGACTCCAGGAGCTGCCGGTAGGCGCTGAAGATCTCGAAGGAGGAGGCGCTCTCCGGGCCGCCGTACAGGGTCATCAGCACCTTGCCGTCGACCGTTCTGGTTCCTGTGACGGCACCATCCTCCGCGGGTTCGAGCCCCAGGTTGTACCTGTCGAAGTTGCTCGAGTCCTGGTGGATGACGGAGGAGCCTTCATAGCGCCCGATCTGCGGATGGTCGTGGTAGTCCGCCGAATGGGCGGCGACCGCACCGAGGGTGACGATCAGTGCCGCGAGAATCAGGGCTGCCCTTCTGTGTGTGTTCACGGATTCCTCCACATCGTTGCGTGGAGTCCTGCAGCGCCGCTCAAGCGCCCTCCCCCACCCGACGGACCCGACCCGCTCACCCTCCGAGGCGGCCGAGGGCCTCGGCCAGGTACATCATGGCCTGCGGTCCCAAGGGCTGAACCGGGGCCTGCTCGACGCTCTCCCCGGAGAAGGGGTCCACCGCCAGCACGACGAAGCAGCGGTAACGCTCGGAATCCGCCGAGGTACGCACGATCTGAAGGCAAACCAGGGTGTCCTCTTCCCTCGCCCCCTTGAGGGTCGCCCACAGCAGGGCCAGGCCTTCGGCCTGGAAGGTCGAGTCCGCCCCGTGGTACTCCTCGTGCTCCCGCCCTTCGGCCGCGAGCGGCCCCGCCGGCCCGATCAGGGCGAGCAGCACGATCACGAGGGCCGGCAGCGCGGACGGGCCCGCGGCGCCGGCGCATATCCATCTGCGGCTCACTTCGGTTTTCCCTCCTCCAACCGCTTCGTGCGGCATGCTTCCTGCGGCACGCTTCCTGCGGCCCGGAGGCTACAGAAGCATGACGCTGGCTTCCTCCAGTCCGACCCCCACCGGCTGACCCAGGGCGAACACCTCTCCGGCGGCGAAGTGGTGGGCCACGGCCGTGAGATGCACGCCCCGCACCGCGACGCGGTACTCGGTCTTCTCTCCCAGGAAGGTGCGCTCCTCGATGGTGCCCGGGAACTGGCCCTGTCCGGGGTCCGGGTACAGCCGCACGAACTCCGGCCGGACGAACGCCTTGACCTGCCGCCCGCGGTCCAACGCGCGCTCCCGGTGCTCCGGGGGCTGCGGCGCCGGCACCCGGTAGGCCTGGCCGAAGGTCCGGTAGGCCTGCCCGAAGATCTCGACCACGGCGGTGTCGGTCCCGCCCTTCTGCACCGTGGCCGGCAGGGTGTTGATCCGGCCGATGAACTGCCCCACCAACTCGGTCCGGGGCGAGAAGTACCGCTCTTCGGCGGTCCCTGTCTGGGCGATCGCCCCCTGGTTCATGACCACGATGCGGTCGGAGATGGCCACGGCCTCTTCCTGGTCATGGGTCACGTAGATTGAGGTGATGCGCAGGCGCCGCTGGAGGCTGCGAATCTCCCCTCGGGTATGCACCCGCAGCTTGGCGTCCAGGTTGGACAGGGGCTCGTCGAACAGCAGCACCTTGGGCTCGATCACGATCGCCCGGGCCAGGGCGACCCTCTGCTGCTCGCCTCCGGAGACCTGGTGCGGGAACTGGTGCTCGTATCCCCTCAAGCCCACCAGCTCCAGCACCTCCGAGACCCGCCGCTCGATCAGCTCCCTCGCCATGCCCTGCACCTTCAGCCCGTAGGCCACGTTCTCGAACACCGACAGGTGGGGGAACAGGGCATAGTTCTGGAACACGAAGCCGATGTTGCGCCGGTTGGCCATCAGGGCGGTGACGTCCGGCCCGGCGATGCGCACCGTACCCTCGTCGGGCTTCTCGAAGCCGGCGATGATGCGCAGGGTGGCGGTCTTGCCGCACCCCGAGGGACCGAGCAGGGTGAGAAGCTCCCCGGGCTCGATGCTCAGGGTGACCCCGTCCACAGCGGTCACCGTGCCTTTGACCCGGTGGTGGAAGCTCTTGCGAATGCCCTCCAGGCGGATGTCCACTGCCTCCATGTCAGCCTCCAAGCACGCTGGCCATCTTCGGCGCACCAGGCTGGCGCACCAGGTTGAGCAACAGGCCGATCCCAAGGGTGACCGCCAGCACGACGGCGACCACGAACATCGAGAACGCCGCCGCCACCCCGAGCTCGAGCTCGGTCATCTTCTCCAGAATGCGCACCGTGATCAGCATCCAGTCGATCGATACCAGAAAAATCGTGGCGCTGATGGCGGTCATCGAGCGGATGAACACCACCCCCAGGCCGGTGAACAGCGCAGGCAGCACCAGCGGCACCGTGATGCGCCGGAAGGTCCTGGCCGAGCCCGCACCGAGACTCGAGGAGGCCTCTTCGATGGCCGGATCGATCTGCTGCAGGATGGCCACGGTGGTGCGGATGCCCGTGGCCCCGTATCGCAGAACGTAGCAGGCGATGATGATCAGGGCCGTGCCGGCCAGGAGGAAGGGGGGCTCGTTGAAGCTGATCAGGTAGGCAATGCCGACGATCGTTCCCGGCAGAGAGTAGTTGAGAAGCGAGACCATCTCCATGGCCTTGCGGGTGACGAACCTCTTTCTCCCAATCAGGTACCCGACCAGCACCCCGTACAGCCCCCCGACGGCCATGCTCGCCCCGGCGATGATCAGGGTGTCCTTGATCGCCTTGAGACCCTCGGTGAACACGACCCGGTAGTGCCTCAGTGTCAGCTCGGGGTTGGCCCCGAAGGCCCGGACGATCGAGGCGTACGTCAGCAGCACGTAGAAGTACAAGACCAGGGCCGAGAACAGCAGGCAGAGCAGGAGCAGCACCGGGCGGAGGGCGGCGCTCACACTCTTGACCCGGGTCTGGGCGCCCGCCTTGCCGGTGACCGTCACGTAGTACTTGCGGCCGACCCAGAAGCGCTGGGCCAGGAACACGGCCAGGGCCGGCACCAGGAGCACGAAGGACAGCACCGCTCCGCCTTTGAGGTCGAACAGTCCCGTGATCTGCAGGTAGGCCTCGGTGGGCAGCACCGGGAAGGCGTTGCCCGCCAGGATCAGCGGCGTGGCGAAATCCGCCAGCGGCGTGGCGAACAGGAGCAGGAACGCGTTGGCCAGCCCGGGCACGGTCAGGGGCAGGGTCACCGTCCGGAACACCCGCCACCGCGAGCTGCCCAGGCTGTAGGCCATGTCCTCCACGTTGGGGTCGATGCCCGCGAGGATGGCCTTGAGGGTCAGATAGGCGATCGGGAAGTAGGTGATGGTCTCGGCGAAGAGGGTGGAGTGCAGGCCATAGACGGTGAAACCGCTGATCCCCAGAAGCTCGTAGGTGATCAGCCCTCGGGGCCCGAAGGAGAAGATCATGGCGATGGCCGTGGTGAAGGGCGGCGAGATCAGGGGCAGGAGAATCGAGGCGTCCAGAAAGCTCACCCAGAAGCGGGACAGGTTGGCCCGCACGGCCGTGAAGGCGAAGACGAAACCCAGAACGGTCCCGCACAGTCCGACCAGGGCCCCCAGCAGGATGCTGTTGCGCAGGGCCCTGAGCTGACTGCGCCCGACCAGGATCTCCAGGGTCCCGGACAGAGACAGACGCCCGTCCTCCACGAAGGTCAGCACGAGCATCCTGCCCAGTGGAAAGAGGATGAACAGGGCGAGCAGGACCCAGATGGCGGTCACGCTGACCAGCAGGGCCGGGTCCTGGCTCACGCTCTTGAGCCAAGCCCGGACCCTGCCCGGTGACGAGAGGGCGGGCATCGTCTCTGTTCGCTTCCGATGGTCTCCCCGGCCGCCCCCGCGTTACGGGAGGACCTCGTTGATCCAGCGCTCCACGACCCGTTTGCGGTTGGCCCCGGCGTAATCGCTGTCGATCGGGAAGATGTTGGCGTCCTTCAGCACCGCCGCCAGGCTTGGCTCGATGGCCACCGCCGGGTAAGCCGGCACGAAGTTGATCTTGTACGGCGCGTAGTGCTTCTGCATCTCCGGGCTGGTGGCCCAGTCGATCAGGCGCTTGCCGAGCTCGGGATTCTTGGCCCCCTTGAGCAGGGCGATAGCCTCCACGGCGGTGCCGATCCCTTCCTTGGGGAAGGACACCACCACGTCGTATCCTTCGTCCTGGGTCTTGAGGGCGTCCACGATGAAGAAGACTCCCGTGGCCGCCTGGCCCAGGCCGAGTCATGCTTCAGGACAAGCAGGGGCCCTGTCGGGGGTGCGCACCTTGAAGTACCCGACTGCAGGGGCGCCCGGTTCCGCGCCGCCCTCGTACCAGCGGTCCAGGATCTCGGTGACCGTCCGGCGCTGACCCTCGAGGTGCACGGCGGTGGGGTACGCTTCGCCCCTGCAGCCGGAATGACACTCCACCCGCACCGGAACCGGCGCCATCATACGAGCTCCCGATTTGACATGCGCAACCACCGCAAACGATAATCTAGAGTGTTATGACTCCGAAAGGTTCTCTTCCACTGATCCTGATTCTGCTGCTCCTCATCGTCTCCTGCAAGGAAATCCTGGTCGAGACCCCCGCCAGATTTGCGGCCCTCGAGCTGGAGAACCAGTTCGCGGCGATGAGTCCCGAGGGCATGGTCTACCGCGTGCGGGTCATGAGCAACTCACCCCCCCAGACTCTGGAGTTCTGGACCGAAGCCCTCACCAACCATCTCGAGCGGGAAGGCTACGTACCGGTTTCCGCGGACAACGGCTTCAGCGCCGGCGGGGTCCGCGGCTCCTTCTCCGAGTGGACGGTCCCTTACCGCAACGACACCTACAAGTACCTGACGGGCGTTCTGGTTGGCGAAGCGACCCTGGCGGTGGCGGAGGCCTCGGGCAGCCACGAAGTCTACGACCGGCACCGCGCCGCGGTGCTCGAGAGACTCGAGACCATCGACTTCGAAGGGGTGGAGGCCCAAGCTCTCACCGTGCAGTCGGGGGCAGGGCGGCCGGTCGCTCCCCCGTCCGCCACCGAGCGAGAGGTCAAGGCCGCTACCGCCAGCACTGGGTGCTTCCTGGCGGGAACTCCGGTGCTCACGCGGGAAGGGATGACGGCGATCGAGGCAGTCTGGCCGGGCACGCCGCTTTCCGCGTACGACCCGGCGACCGGAACCTGGACGGAGCAGATTGCGCTCCGTGCGATCGTGCTCCCGTACGCCGGGGATCTGATCTCGATCGATCTGGGCGGACCCGAGGCAGCGACCATCGAAGTCACGGGCAGCCACCCATTCCTGGTCGCGTCCGGACGCAGGCTGGCACGGCGTCCCCTGCCCGAAGAGCTCTCCGCTGCAGAGAGCCTCTCGCCGACCGCCGGCCGCTGGGTCGAGGCGCGCCACCTGCGCAAAGGTGACAGTCTCCTGTCCCTGGAAGCGCCCGGGCGGACGGTAACGTCGGTCTCCCGCCGCCACGCCGCGCTGCAGGTCTACCATCTGTCGGTCTCGGGACCCCACACGTACGCCGTGGAGGACGCAGGCCTCGTCGTGCACAACGGCGGCGAGGCGGAAAGAACCTACAAGGCCCCGGTGGAGTCCAAGTATGCAGCCCGGGAGCGGGAAATCATCGGGGGCGGAGCGATCACCGCCTCCCTGCCCACCGACGCCCGCAGCGAGCGGGTCCGGGTCTACTCCGGGGCATGCTCCCTCGTGATCGACCGGGTGGAGGAAACCAAGCGCCGCATCGCCAACCTGGCGGAGCAGGTAGGAGGCTACGTGGAGCAGTCCACGGAAGCTCGGATCGTTCTCCGCGTTCCTGCAGGCGCCTTCCGAAGGGTGTTCGACGACATCCTCGAGCTCGGAGAGGTGGTGTACAAAGCCATCGAGACCTACGACGTCACGGATCAGTTCACCGACCCTGCGGGCAGGCTGGCGGTGGCCATCCGGGCCAGGGACCGCCTGTACGTGCTGGTCAATCGGGTCGAGGACGCCAAGGAGCGACTGGAAATCCTGAAGAAGATCCGTGAGTATACCGAGACCATCGAGCGGCTCGAGCTCTCCCTCCAGGTGCTCGAGCAGCGAATCGCCATGTCCCGCATCACCGTGGAGCTGCATCCCCGCCTGTCGGCGACCGACGAGGGTGACAGGCCCATCCCGTTCGGCTGGATCGAGCGCCTCCACCCCCTCTACGCCACCACCGCCGGGCCGGGCTCGCAGGTGCAGCTGACGCTGCCGGAAGATGTGGCGGTGTTCCAGGAGCAGGGGGCGCTCCGGGCGGAGGCCGCGGACGGGACGCGGGTGCGCGTCGGCACGGTCAAGAACGATCCCCGGGGGGACTCCCTGTTCTGGCAGCAGGCGCTCATCTACCATGTGAAGGACAGGTACAGGGAGGCGCAAGGGATCCCCGGCGAGCCCGTGGCGCTGGCCCTCTTCGCCAGCAAGGATCGCGACCCCTACTACTACCTGGTGGGCGCGGCACCGCTGCCCGGGAAGCCGACCCTGGTGGTATTCGAGGCCTACTTCCCCGACCAGGCGGCCCTGGAGCGGCATAGGGCCGGCCTGCTCGACGCCTTCGGGAAGGTGGAGCTCAAATGAAGAGGCGAACACTCCCCTTCATCCTCGTATTGCTTGCCGTGGCCCTGCCGACTGCCAACTCCGACACCGGCAGCAAGCGCCAGACCCTCGAAACGGTCATCCTGGTCGAGGACCGCTTCGAGACCGCCGACGAGATCGAGCAGTGGGTGGAGGCCAACAAGGGGTACCTGGTCTCCAGGCTGGAAGACCGGCTGATCCTGCGCGTGCCCAGCGGGACGCTGGAGGGGTTCGTCGACTACCTGGAGACCGTGGCCGCCGAGATCGTCCAGATCCGGCAGGAGACCGAAGACATCAGTCAGAGCCTCCTCGAGGCGGAGGCCGGCATCCGGAGCAAGAACGAGCTCTTCCAGAAAGCACTGCTCCTGATCGACCAGACGGATCTGGCCGCGACCCTGGAGATCGAGAGCGAGATCCTCTCGATCCTGACCGACCTGGAGGGCCTGAAGGGTCGGCACCGCAAGCTGTCGGGGGAGGTTGACCTGGCGCGCGTCCAGGTGGACTTCACCCTGCGGGAGGAGAAGCTTCCCGAGAACCTGGCTTCCTCCTTCCCCTGGATCAACGCGGTGGACTTCTACCTCCTCATGCAGGAGCTCGAGCAGAACTAGGGGACCGGGCCCTGCCGCTCCCCGGAGCGCTCCCTGAGAAACCGCTCCATCACGGCCAGGTCCTCCGACTTGTCCACGTCCATGCCCACCTCGGGACGGCGGCAGGGGATGGCGCAGCCCCTCAGGCCCAGGCGCCGGCTGGCCCGGCGGACCGCCTCGTCGATGCTCAGCCGCCGCAGCAGGAACAGCAGAAGCATGTCCAGGCCGATGGTACCCACGATCTTCCAGGGGCTCTTGCGGACCGCCATGAGGCGCTCCCAGATCCCGGTCTCCCGGGAGAAAAGGGAAGCGCGAATCACCGCCACGTCCCCGCCGCAGACTTCCGCGTCGCGAAAACGCAGGTAGGTCCGGCGGCTCCCGGGAAAGCGGGCCTGCATGTCCCGCTTGTCGATCACGCAGTAGTAGAAATCCTCCCCGCGCCTCTCGGCGTGCTCGATGATCTCGTCGATCATGTCCCCCCGGATGGCCGGGATGTCCGCGGAGACGCTGAGGAGGTACTCCGCCGCCGGGTCCTGGCGGATGAGCTCCAGCCCGGCGTTCAGGAGGTTCTGGAGGAACCCGCCCTGGTCGGGCATGAAGCCGAGCTCCCTGGGGCAGGTGAAGGATGCCGCCTCCTCGATCCCGACCACCTGGATGCGGCCGACGCGCCGGGATTCACCGAGGGCGTCGAGCACCCACTGGAGCATGGGCCGGCCGCCCACCTCGAGGAGTGCCTTGGGCCTGCCCTGGGTCAGGGGATAGAGGGAATCCCCCTCCCGGGGAACTCCGCCGGCGGCCAGGATGGCGTGCATGGAAGCCTGCGGCCTCTATAGTCTCGTGATGGTGGGTCCGATCCTCTCCCGCTCGAGGATCCCCGCCAGCTCGTTGTCGGTCAGGAGCCGGCCCTTGCCCGCCGCCGCGATCAGGGCGGCCTCGGTGGCGTTGGTTCCGAAGCTCCTCCCCTCGAAGATCGGGGTGGTGGTCACCAGGTACTTGATCCCCCGCCGGCGCATGAACTCCAGGTCCGCCGGGATGGTGGTGTTGGTGACGATGACCTTGCCCTCCATGTCCTCGGGCATGTGCTTCTTGATGTACAGCCAGTCCCCGGCGATGACCGAGGCGTCCTGGTAGTACTTCTCGTACTTGGGCTCGTTCTTCTCCTGGGCCTCGCCGGTGGAGTACAGCATGCTGATGGGCATGCGCCCGACGACCGGCATCAGAAGCCGGGCCACGAGGTGCAGGCCCCGGACAGTCCGCACCGGGAGCGGAATCCCGAGCGCGAACATCAGGTCCCCGAACACGCACTGGTAGCCGGCCTCGATGAAGGAGAGGAGCATGCCGTAGCGGGAGGCGGTCTCCACCAGGAAGGCCGTCTTGGACGGGATCTCCCCGCCGATCCTCTCCTCAACGACCTGCATGACCCGGCCTTCGAGCACCGTCTGCAGCCCCCTGCCGTCGGTGTACGGGGTGAGCCGCACGTCCTGGACGAGCCTCAGGGCGCTGTGCAGTGGATAGCTCTTCCAGGGCATGTAGATCGCCAGGTTGATCCCTCCCATGCCGAAGGCGTCGATCGCGCCGTCGAGCTCCCTGTACATCTCCCGGGCCCTGGCCTCGTCCCCGTTGGTGCCGATGCGCTCGAGCTGCACCGTCTGCCCCAACAGGCGTGTCTCGATCTTCTTGTCTCGCAGGGGAGAACCGAGGCTGATGCTGAGCGCTGTCTTCATCGACTCTTGCCTTCCGCCGCGTGTGCCGCGGCATCCAAGCGCTGAGGATCGTCGATGAGAAGAATGTTAGCCCAATACAGGCGGCGGCGCAACCAAACGAGCACCCAGCCAGCTCGGAGAGAAGGCGTGCGTCGTGGAACCGGCCGACAATGTATGGGCGGAACAGGACGGCGGGGGTCTTTGCATGCTTGAACTTCCGCGGCAGGACCTGCATCCTGTAATTGGGCTTCCGGCCGGGCCCTCGACAGACCCGTTCCGGAGCCGGCGAGTGGCGGAAGACAACGAGAGGAGTGTCCCCATGAAAGTGTCCCGTGCCGCCTTCTGGCTGTGTATCCTGATCGCCGTGATGGCAGCGTCTGCCGCCGCCACCGGCCTGTTCTGGGAAAACGGAAGCGGGCCGAGCACCTTTGCGACCCTCCGCGGTGAGACCGCCCGCATGTTCGGGCGGGGACTATACCGATACGACTCCCTGTTCAGCGGCGCCAACTACAGGGGGCAGGATGCCGTAACCCTCTTCCTGGGAGTGCCGCTGCTCGTGCTGGGGAACGTTTCTTACCGCCGGGGCTCCCTGAAGGGAGGGCTGCTCCTGAGCGGCATCCTGGCCTTCTTCTTGTACGCGTACGCCTCAATGGCTCTCGGGGCGGCCTACAACCCCCTGTTCCTGCTGTACGTGGCACTGCTCTCGGCCGGCTTCTTCGCCCTGATCCTGACCCTGGGCTCCATCGGCACCCTGCCTTCCGCGGTGGTGGAGCGCCTGCCGCGCCTGGGGCCTGCCCTGTTCATGTTCGCCGGAGGGGCGGTCACCCTGTTCGTGTGGCTCGCTCCGCTCGTGGGCTCGACGATCTCGGGCCGCCCCCCGCAGCTCCTGGACAGCTACGCCACCCTGGTGACCCACGCCCTGGACCTCGGAATCATCACGCCCGCCACCTTCGTGGTCGGGGCCCTGATCCTGCGCCGCTCCTCTCGGGGGTACACCCTGGCCTTCCCGCTCCTGGGCATCATCATCATGCTGCTGCCGACCATCATTCTCGGTACGGCGAGCCAGCTGCGTGCAGGGATTACGTACGGGGTCGGGGAGATCGTGGGACCGATCACCGGGTTCGCCCTGCTGGGCGCTCTGGCCGTCTGGGTGCTGGTCGCCATCCTGCGGCCGCTGCCTGGGGAGCGTTGAGAACAGACCATCCGGAGGAAGGGAGGGCATGATGAATCTAAGAAGCACGGTACCGCCGGCCAACGGCGTGGCGATCCCCTGGCTGGGCCTGGGGGTGTTTCTGTCAAATCAGGGAAAGGAGACCCAGCAGGCTGTCCGCTGGGACCTGCAGCTCGACGTGGTGACCATTCCCAAGTCCGTGCACCGCGAGCGCATCCTGGAGAACAGCCGTGTCTTCGACTTCGAGCTGGATCAGGAGGACGTGGCCCGCCTCGAGAGCCTGGACGGCGGCACCCGGACCCGTCCCGATCCGGAGAACCCTCGATTTCTGAGCCGGCTGGGCAGCTGGATGCCCGCTGGACCGCACGTGAGGCTTCGTTCAGGGCCGGAGGATCACCTTGCTGACCCTCTGCGCTTTCAGATCCTCGAAGGCCTGCTCGACCTGATCGAGCGGGTAGATCCGGCTGATGTATTTCTCGACATTCAGTGTCTTGGCGGCGATCCACTCCAACACCTGCCGGTTCTGAGCGGCTGTCGACGCATGGGCCCCGACGACGGAGAGCTCCTTGTAGTGCACGACGTTGCTGTCAACGAAGCATTTCGAGTCGCCGGGTAGCCCACCGAAGAGGGAGACGCGCCCTCGCTTCGCGGCCATCGCGATGGCGTCCGCCTGGGCTCTACCCGATGGACACGCAGTGATGGCCACGTCGATTCCTCTGCCCTCGGTGAGCCGGAGCGCCTCGGCGACAACATCGCCGTTTGCAGGGGCGATCGCCCTGAGAGACGGAAGTAAGCGAAGCGCCTCGTCCAAACGGGCCTGATTGGGCTCCACCATGAACACCTGCACCGCGCCGTGAAGTCCGGCCAGCTCAGCGTGCACGCAGCCTATGAACCCCGCGCCGAACACCACGACCGTATCGCCGTTGCGGATGTTCAGCAGACTCTGGCCGTTGAGGACGCAGGCGATCGGCTCCGCGAGCGAGGCTTCTTCAAAGCTCACACCCTCCGGCAGGCGGTTCACGTGGCCCGCGCTGAAAGCCCGCCCGGGGATCTCCATGAACTCGGCGAAGCCTCCGTCGCACTGAAACCCGATGGTAAGGAGGTCGTCGCACAAATTGGTGTAACCGCGGCGGCACGCATAGCAGCGGCCGCAGCCAATGGCCGGGGCCACGGTGACCCGATCGGCCACCGCGAAGCCCTCGACCCGCCGTCCGGCCTCGACGATCTCTCCGCTCACCTCGTGACCGATGATCCGAGGCGCTTGGATCCGTGAGCTCCCGTGGAGGTACGCCCGCAGGTCGGTACCGCAGATGGAGCCCGCCCTCACCTTGATGACGGCTGTGGACTCCCCTGCTCTGGGGATCGGCCTGTTCTCCAGGACCAGGTCCCTCGCCGATCTGTAGACGCATGCTAACATCTTCGCGACAACCTCAAGAGCTCACGAGCTGATCTAGTCGCAGCCCGTCCTCGGGTATCGCTTCGCGCCAATACTGCACGGAACGCCGCAGACGATTGAGCACATCCGCGTTGATATCCGCAGTCCCCGCGAAAATCTCAAAAGTCAAGTACACGTCATCGGACTTGGGGGGAAGACCAGGCTCGTCGGCACGCCGGTACGAGCGCAGCAGGGCCTGCAAGAGCTGCCGCGGCCTTACGATGCCCTTCTCGTTGTTGTCCGGAGTGAAAGCCTGGTGCCCCGAAGACTGCCCGTCGGTCTGCTGGAGATGGAAGATCGGGGAGTAGCAGCCGACGCGGTCGACCCACTGATAGAGGTCACAGTCCGCCTCGTCCGCAAACAGGTAGTCGAAGTCCCGGAACTCCCGGCCCAGCGACTCCAAGTATCGGACGAGATCTTCCGTCGGCCCTTCGAGCAGCTGGATCAACCTGTCGTACACCTTCTGCGGGCCCAACCACATCCTGCCCAGGCTCTCGGCGGTGTATCCGCGAGCAGCAAGAGCCTGAAGGCCTGCTTGCCCCGGCCTGAGGAACCTTCTCTGTCCGACCTGGTGGCCCGTGTCGATGGCGACGTAGGACGGTACGCCTGATTCTCGATAGACCTGCCGGAGATACTCGAGACTCCCCTCGATCGTCCACGGTGTCTGATGGGGCGAGTACATCTGCTCGAGGACGATGCGTTTCGCCCCTTCTTCGAACCCGTACCGCGCGACCTCGGCCATCCGCTCGACCAGCAGCCGCTCCAGCTCGCGGTAGGAGGCCGGGTGCTGCAGCGCGGAATCAGGAAACGCGTGGAAGTAGAAACCCAGACCGGCGTCCAGCCTGGATGCCACCCGCACCATGACTCTGATCCACTGCTCGACGATCCTGCGCACAACGCGTTCGTCCGAATGCAGGAGCCCGACGGTTCGGTAGGTGGAGTAGCCGGTAAAGAAGTTGACTACCCGGACTCCGGTGCGGACCTGTTCGCGGGCTACCTCCTCTGACCAGTCTTGCAGATACTCCTCGCCGGTGTAGAACGGGTCGCACTCGTTGTCGGTGCTCGCCTCCACGCAGGTGATCCCCAGGTCCCGGGCGATAGCCAGCCACTCCGACGGGCGGGTCCATCGCTTGACCGCGAAACAGTTGTCCAGAGTCAGGTAAACCCGCGGGATCGTCATGAGCGCTTGTTGGACAATGGATCGCGCAGGGCGCAAACGCGGAGGTAGCTCGCGTAGGCCTCGTCCCACCACTCGGTGCGGGTCGGCGAGTAGTGCGATACACGGGAGGACGCCAGGGACAACCGCCTGCCGTCGTCAATGCTGCTGATCTCGCCCGAAGCCTTGAGCTGCATGAGCAGGTTCCCCACCGACGTCGTTTCCGTCGGACCGGCTACCACGGGAATACCCAGGGCATCAGAAGTCCACTGGCACAGCAGGGCGTTCTGGGTTCCTCCGCCCACCAGGTGCAGGAGCTCAAGGGGAGTTCCCGTCACCTGCTGCAGGGTCTCCAGGTTGTGCCGGAACTTCAGCGCCAGGCTCTCGTAGACCGCACGCGCCACTTCGCCGATCGAGCCAGGGGCTGTCTGTCCCGTTTTGCCGCAGTAGTCCCGGATCAACTGCGGCATGTCGGTGCTCGGGGCTGCAAAAAGGGGGTCATCGACATCGATGAAAGACCGGCAGGAAGGCGTCGACTCCGCATTCCTCACGATCTCGTCCCAGGTGAGCTCCTGATTACTTTCCTTCTGCCATCTCTGACGGCACTGCTGGATGATCCACAGGCCGGTGATGTACTTCACAAGCATGTTGCGGCCTTCGACTACGGCGTTGTTGCCGTAGCCGGATTCGAAGGTCGCGTCGGTGACAATCGGCGCTGCGGTCTCTGCGCCGCTAATGCACCAGGTTCCCATGCTGATGAAGGCCCAACGATCGTGCCTGGCGACGACGGGAATTCCGGCGACCGCCGACGCGGTGTCGTGGCTAGCCGGCGCCACGACCGACAGTCCGGGTACCTCGATCTCCTCGCGCAGCTCCTTCTGGATCTTGCCGATCGTGGTGCCAGGAAAGACGATCTCGCCGAAAAGCTCGGCCGGCACTCCTATGCGCCCCAGGATGCCATGGTGCCAGCCACAACGGACCTGGTCGCACAGCAGGCTCATGGTAGCGTCGGAGTACTCATTGCACGCCCGCCCGGTGAGCAGGAAATTGAACAGGTCCGGTATCATCAGGAACCTGTGCCCGCAGCGTACCTCGACGGCGTCGTCGCGGCGAAAAACAAACAGCTGGTAGATCCCCATGATTTCGATCGTGGAACCCGCCGACAAGTCGAAGAGCTCCCGCCGTGGGATGGCCTGGTAGAGCTCGTCGAGGAGATTGTATCGCCTCCTGTCCCGGTAGTTCACCGGATTGTTCAGCAGCTTGCCTCGCGCGTCGATGAAGCCGAAGTCGCAGCCCCAGGTGTCGACGCCCATGGAAACGAGATCCCGGTACTGCCTGTGGCTCTTGCGCAGGCCCTCCTTGATCTCCGAGAAGAGGCGGAGGATGTCCCAGTACAGGGTCCCGGAGGCGTATACGGGTCGATTGTCGAAACGGTGCGTCACCTCCATCGTGAAGCGCCGCCCGTCGAACTCGGCCACGATGGCTCGGCCGTTGCTCGCCCCCAGATCGAACACCAGGTATTTCTTCGACGCCATGCCCTACCCCCTGGACACCGGCTCAGTCCACATAGTACCCGCCGTTGATGTTCACGGTTTCGCCGTTGATGAATCCTGCGTCGTCCGATGCCAGAAAGCACATCAGGGCGGACATGTCCTCTTCCGTTCCGAGCCTGCCGACTGGAATCCGGCTGGCGATTTCCTGCTTCTTCGCGTCGTCCCAGTAGCTCATCAGCTCTGTCATGACCGCGTGTGGGGCTATGGCGTTGCAGGTCACTCCGAAGGGACCCAGTTGGCGAGCGACCGATCGCGTCATGCTGATTACCGCGCCCTTGGAGGCCCCGTAAGCAAACACAGTCGTATTGTCGCCATTCTTGCCCGTGATAGAGGCGACGTTCACGATCCGCCCGTACCGCTGGGCCTTCATGATCGGGGTGACCGCCCGGATCGCATAGAGAACCCCTTTCACGTTCACGTCCAGGGTCTTGTCGATGATCTCGTCGGTAGTCTCTTCGATGGTCCCCGTAATGAGAACCCCGGCGTTGTTGACCAGGATGTCGATGCGCCCGAACTCCCGGTGCGTGCCTTCGATCAAGGCGTCCACCTGCGCACGGGAGGCAACGTCGCACACCAGTCCCTTGGCCTCCCCGCCTGCCTTCTTGATCTTGCCCACCGTCACGTCGAGCGCAGCGGCGTCGATGTCGGCGATTACCACTCGCGCGCCTTCGCGCGCCATGTCCTCTGCGGTTCGCCTGCCCATCCCTTTCGCGGCCCCGGTGACGATGGCGACCTTCTCATTGAATCGTCCGTCCATGATGCTTCTACACCTCGTTGCGTTTCTTGGACATGTCGAACCAGACCGCCAGAAGAAGAACCAGCCCCTTCACGATGGTCTGCCAGAAAAACGGCGCGTCCAGAAGGCTCATGCCGTTGTCGAGACTGGCCATTACCACTGCCCCTATGATGGCTCCGGTGACCGTACCGATCCCGCCCATCAAACTAGTGCCGCCGATCACGCAGGCCGCGATGGCGTCCAGCTCCGTGTTCGCCCCTGCGTTCACCGCTGCCGAGCTCAGCCGGGAGGTCATGTATACCCCACCGAGGGAAGCCATGAGTCCATTGACGGCAAACACAAGAAAGGTCAGCTTGGCGATGTCCACGCCGGCCAGGCGGGCAGCCAGCCTGTTCCCGCCGACGGCGTATACTCGCCGCCCGAATACCGTACGGCCAGCCACGTAGTTGAACACGGCGAACAGCGCCAGCAGGCCGAGGACCGGATTCGGGACTCCGTTGTAAGCGTTCATTACCAACACGAACACGAGGACGAGCGCGGCGACCACGGCACTCCTGGCGATCTCCCAGGGTAGCGGTGTGACCGTGAAACCGT
Organism: Spirochaetales bacterium; assembly: GCA_016930895.1. The sequence continues at coordinate 17,012 of JAFGFV010000360.1, forward strand.
AGCGGCTTCGTGAGCGCCGCTCCCGGTACTGGAAGATCAGCAGCAATATGATGAATACGGCCCCGATCGCAATCCCGACCTGGGGCGGGAGGAATTCCTTGCCCACCAGGTTGAAGAACGGACTGACCGGCCCGATCGTGACTCCGTCGGTGATTCCAGTCAGCACGCCGCGGAAGATCAGCAGCCCCGCCATGGTCACGATGAACGAGGGTACGCCCCGGTAGGCCACCCAGTAACCGTTCCACGCCCCCAGAGCCAGCCCGACGGCGAGCGCGGCAACGATCGATACGGCCGGAGACAGCCCCTGCCGGACGTTCAGTATCGCCAGGATACCGCCCGCCAGGCCAGCGATCGAACCGACGGAGAGATCGATGTGACCGCAGATGATCACGAACACCATGCCAAGGGCCAGAATGGCGGTGAACACGGACTGGCGAAACAGATTGCTGATGTTGCGCGGGCTCAGGAAGATCCCCTCCGAGAGAATCGTGAAGATGACCCAGATCCCGAGCAAGGCAATGATCATCATGTACCTGCGCAGGTCGATGTTCAGTCGCGCCTTTGTCATCGACTGTTTGTTGCTCATTCTTCGGACCCCGTTCCTGTTGCACAGATCATGATGTCTTCCTGAGTTACCGTGCTTTCCGTATTGTCGAACTCTCCGGTGATAGCTCCGCGGCACATGACCAGAATTCTGTCACACATCCCCAGAATCTCCGGCAGCTCCGAAGACACCATGATGATGGAAACCCCGGACCTCACCAAATTCCCCATGATCTGATAGATTTCCTGCTTCGCTCCGACATCGATTCCTCGAGTCGGCTCGTCGAGAATCAACACCGTCACCTTCTTGAGAAGGCTCCGGGATAGCAGAACCTTCTGCTGGTTGCCGCCGCTCAGGTTGACGATAATTGTGTCCAGCGACGGGGTCTTGACGTTCAGAGACTCGACGCTGCCCTTGACAGCCAGCACCTCCCGGCTCGAATCGATCCCCAGCCCCGTGCTGAAATCTCGGATGTGAGCAATCGAGGAGTTTTCCTTGACATTCATCGTGGAGATGATGCCAAGGGCTTTGCGATCCTCTGTAACGAGGGCCAACCCGCTCCCGATGGCCGCACCGGGGGAGAGAAAACGGGCTGGCCGGCCCTCCAGGATCACCTCGCCGTGAGTTTCGCCCATACGAGCGCCAAAGATCGTGCTGACCAGCTCCGTTCTCCCGGCGCCGACCAACCCGAACAGGCCCAAGATCTCCGAACGCCGAAGGTGGAAGCTCGCGTCCTGTACCAGAGGCTTTCCGCTGTAGCTGTCCAACACTGAGACGCCTCTGACTTCCAGGGTATTCTCGCCGAGGGGGACGCGCTGTTTCGGAAAGTAGTCGGTGATCTCCCGGCCCACCATCATCCGCACGATATCTTTCTTCTTGAGCTCGACCCTCTCCCGGCCCCCGACGGCCTTGCCGTCGCGAAGAATCGTAACGTAGTCCGCGATCGCCATGACCTCTTCGATCCTATGGGAGATATAGACGCAGGTGATGCCGGACTCTCTCAGCTGGCGCAGAATGCCCAGGAGCAAATCCACCTCGTACTCCGTCAACGACGCCGTAGGCTCGTCGAGGATGAGTATCTTGATCTTCTGCAGACGCAGGACGCGGGCGATCTCCACCAACTGCTGCCGTGCGACCCCGAGATCCTTGATCTTGGTCGTCGGGGCAACGCCTTCCAGCTTGAGCTTGGTGATCCACTCCTCAGCCTCGGCGAACATGCGGTTCCAGTCGAGGATGCCGCCCCGCTGCAGCTCATGACCCACGAAGATGTTTTCGGTAACCGTGAGCTCCGGAAACAGGCTCAGCTCCTGGTGGATGACGGCAATCCCCGCCTGTTCGGCCTCGCGTATGGTGCCGAAGGTCTGCTTCTGACCGTCGAGAAAGATTTCCCCGGAATAGGACCCGAAGGGATAGAAGCCGCTCAGCACGTTGATCAATGTGGACTTGCCGGCGCCGTTCTCTCCGCACAGCGCGTGAATGTCGCCGCGCCGGAGGACAAACGACACACCGTCGAGGGCGCGCACCCCCGGGAAGTCCTTCGTGATGTCCCGCGCTTCAAGAATGATCTCGTCCATGGGCGTCCGGAGAAAGTATGGGGAGCCCGCAGGGGCTCCCCCGATCGAACATTACTTCTTGGGTGGTCGCTCGCTCACCGGAACGTCCTTGTAGACGTCCTCGTAGGAGTGAAAACCGTCGGCGATCACGGTGTCCATGATGTTGGTCTTGTCCACCGCAATGATCTCCAGGTTGATGGACGGCACGTCCTTGTAGCCGTTCTTGTAGGTGGCGTTGGTCGCGACCTGCTCGCCCCTGGCGACCTTGAACGCCAGCTCGATGGCGGCCCTGGCCAGTCGAGGCAGGGGCTTGTAGACGGACATCGTCTGGGTCCCGGCCACGATCCGACGGCAAGCGGCCAGATCACAGTCCTGCCCCGTGATCGGGATCTTGCCGGCCAAACCCTGCCCGAGCAGGGCCTGAATGGCACCGTCGGCGGTGCTGTCGTTGGAGGCGAGGATCGCATCGATCTTGTTGTTGTTGGCCGTGAGGACGTTCTCGGTCAGCTTCATGGCGTTCTCGGGCAACCAGCCTTCCGCCCACTGGTCGCCGACCACTTTGACATCACCGCGATCGATGATGGGTTTCATGATGATCATCTGCCCTTCCCGGAACAGCTGGGCATTGTTGTCCGTCTTGGGCCCGGCCAGCAGGAAGTACCGCCCCTTGGGGACCTTGTTGACGAGGTACTCGGCCTGCAGGGTGCCGACCCCCAGCATGTCGAAGGTGATGTAGTAGTCCAGGTCGGCGTTCTCGATGATACGGTCGTAGGCGATGACCTTGACCCCGTCTTTGTGGGCCGCTTCCACCGCCGTCACGAGAGCCTTGCTGTTCTCCGGGATCACGACGAGGACATCGATCCCCTTGGTCAGCATGTTCTCGATCTGCGAGACCTGGAGCTTCTCGTCGCCGTCGGCCGAAGTGCTGAACACTCTCGCGCCAAGGCTTTCAGCATGTTCCACCATGTAGTCCATGTCCCGCTTCCAGCGCTCGAGCCGGAGGTTGCCCACGGAAACTCCGATAACGATCTGATCCTCCTTCGAACCCTCGCCCTCCGCTTCGCCCCCGGCCCAGACCATGCCGGTGGAGACGCAGAACAGCGCGACCAGTGCAAAAAGTGCGCTCTTTCTCAGCATAGCAACCTTCGCCCTCCTCTTTCACGTATTTCCCAGGGATCAACGATCCCGAAATCGGACTGCTCCCGGCGTGGCTGTCAGAGAACCACGCACTCGACGTCGGCGGCCTTGCAGAAGGCTTTCAGCGCGTCGACCCAATCTCCGTAGGTGCCGTGGATGTGGTTGCAGCTCATGCCCTGGATGAACTCTTCTTTGGTGCAACTGAGACGAACGAAGGCGTGTGGCCAGTTGTCCTGCTCGATGGCGCCAAGCTTCTCGTCCTCCTCGGATCCGAAGGTCACGAACTCCCCGCGCACCACCACGAGTTTGTAGTGCGTCGTGCTGCCGCTGCGCACGAGGCGTGCGAGAGTCACCTCTCCCGGCTTGGCGACGTGGTACACCGAGGGCCCGCCCGCAGGGTAGTAAAAACCCTCGGGCCGGAATTCGACGTTCTTCAGGTTCTCGACCGGGTCGTCACTCTTCGCGGCGAAGTAGGTAGCGTGCGATCCGGAGTTGCAGAGATCCCATACGTTCCGATCCTCATAGTAACTGCGTATGTCCGCGAACAGTGCGGGCTTTCCCGACACGAGATTGAAGATCCTCATGGTCAGGGCGGCATCCATGTCGGCCTCGGTGGCGCATACGATGGGGTCGTGAGGTTCCCCGGCGGGTCCGTAGAAGTCGTTCAGGAAGGCTTCCGGAACGTCGGAAGTGCAGTAATGCTCGGTCAGCTCCCGCTGCCCCTTGATTCCGGCGAAATCGTACCCGAACTCCTCACACAGGCTGACCATTCCGTAGTACATGGCGATGGCCCGACGAAGAAGCTCCTCGGTCAGCTTCATCTTGGCGCCGGCGTCGGTGAAGTGGATCTTGCGGACGTTCTTCTTCAGGTAGTCGAATGCCTTCTGTACCTTGGTACCCTCCTTGAGCTCCAACTCCGCCCGGCGCACCAGCTCCATCTGATCGACGTGGTCCACGTCGATGCCGAACTTCTGCATCCACAGAGCCGGGTCGGCAACCGTCGTGTCGATCGACAGGGACCGTCCGCCAACGCTCACGTACGTCTGTCCGCGCAGACGGTTGTACGCTGCTACGCCGAGGAGCGCGCTCTTGAGCTGGTGATAGATGGCCGGATCGCTCAGCTCTCCAAAAACCTTGAAGAATGGAATCCCCACCTGATCGAGGGAACCCGCGTTGGCCAGCATCCCGACCATGGCCGGGTAGCCGGGGTTGACGTTCGCGTAGAGAATGATCGGTTTTGGGCAGAACTGCGCAGCCATTCGGGCAAAGCCCGGCCAGGCCCAGACGCAGTAGTTGAACATCACGCAATCGACGTCTTCGGCTCTGAGCCACTTCCCGTACTTGACGGCCAGGCGGTTGTTCCAGATTACTTCGTTGGCCGCGGCCACCTCGAAGCCGTCGGCTTCCAGATGAGACTTCACTTTCTGCTGGAACTTGGCGTTGACAGGCTCCAGGTCCCTCTTGAGGAACTCCCGCCCATCACCAAAGGTCAGTACACCAATCTTGAATTTCTTCATCGCTACCCCACCCATCGTTTTTGTGCTCCGCCGCCGTGCTCGCAGCGGTCCTCACTCCGCAAGCCTTTCATGTGGTGTTCGGATATTACCATTGGTTGTTTGACATGTCAATTATTTCTCGTGTATTATTGACGATCA
>JAFGFV010000361.1 GCA_016930895.1 Spirochaetales bacterium
GCCGGCACCCGCCGTTCCACTCGCCCCTACGCGCCGGCCCCGAACACGTCCAGAAGGGCCTGGCGCATCACCGCCGGGTCGGGACTGACGCCGGTCCAGTGACGCACGCCGATCACCCCCTGGTTCACGAGCATGCCCAGGCCGTCCAGGGCGATGCAGCCCCGCTCCCCGGCGCTGTCCACCAGGCGGGTCCGCGGAGGATTGGGGATCACGTCCGCTACGATCATCCCCGGGCGAAGGCTCGACAGGTCCACCGGGACCCGTGCCTCGACCTCCGGGAACAGGCCGATGGAGGTGGCGTTGATCACCACGTCCGTTCCGGCGGGGACTGTGTAATCCCCCTTCCAAACGACCACCTCCGCGGGCACCCCGATCCCCCTGCTCCGCAGGAGCTCGACCAGAGCCCTGCCCCGCTGCTCCGAGCGGTTGACCACGGTGATCCCGGCCGCCCCGGCCAGGGCCAGCTCGACGGAAATCGCCCGCGCCGCCCCGCCGGCCCCGAAGATCACCACCCGCTTGCCGCGCGGGTCGGCGTGGGCCTGCAGGGTCTGCAGGAACCCCTTGCCGTCCGTGTTCTCGCCGATGAGCCTCTCGCCCCGGCGGACCACGCAGTTCACCGCCCCGATCAGGCGCGCGGATTCGCCCAGGGCGTCGAGGTGCTCGATCACCGCGACCTTGTGCGGAATCGTGAGGTTGAAACCGGCGAAGCCCATGGCGCGGGCACCGCGTACGGCCTCCCCCAGGTGCTCCGGGGCCACCTCGATCGTCAGGTAGCGCCACGGCAGGTCGTGGTGCCGGTAGGCAGCCTCGATCATGGCCTGGGTCGGGTTCTCGGCCACCGGCTGGCCGAACACCGCGGTCAGCTCCTGTTTGAAGCCCTGACTGAAGCCCTGCCCGGAACCCTGCCGGGTGCTCTGCCCGGCACTCTGGCTGGAGTCCGCCGCGGAGCTCACGCCGCGCCTTCCGGGCCGGCTGCAAAGTCCCCCACGTACGGCAGCCTGGCCGCGGTGCGGCGGATCGCCTCCAGGTTTCCAAGGAGCACGGAGGTGGTATCCCAAGAACCGGAGATCAGGCTCTGGCGGTCCCCCTCGGGCATCTCCAGCGGGAAGCGCTCGGCCGCGCCCCCCCCGCGTTCCACCCGAACCGCCTTGGCCTCCAGGTCGACCACGATCTCCATGTCCGGCTCCCGGCCCGCCCGCTCCATGAGCCGCTCCACGTCCCCGTGAGCGACCCGCACCGCCGGGATCCCCAGGGCCGTGCAGTTTCCCGAGAAGATCTCGGCGAAGGACTCCCCGATCAGGGCCCGGATGCCCCAGCGCATCAGGGACTGGGGCGCGTGCTCGCGCGAAGAGCCGCAGCCGAAGTTGCGGTTCACCAGCAGGATGCTCCCCCCGGCAAAGCGGGGATCGTTGAAGGGGTGCGGCTTGGGCTTTCCCTCCCCGTCGAATCGCTCGTCCTGAAAGGCGAAGTCCCCGAGCTCCTCGAAGGAGATGCTCTTCAGGTAGCGCGCCGGGATGATCCGGTCGGTATCGACATCGTCCCCGGGCAGCGGCACCCCACGTCCCTGGATCAGTGCTCTGGCTGTCTGTTCGCTCATCCTCGGATCCTCCTTACGGCAGCATGGTCCGGACGTCCGTGACCTCCCCGGCCACGGCCGCAGCGGCCACCATGGCCGGGCTCATCAGCAGCGTGCGCCCCGTCGGGGAGCCCTGGCGCCCGATGAAATTGCGGTTCGACGAGCTGGCGGACACTTGCCGACCGACCAGTCGGTCGGGATTCATGGCCAGGCACAGGGAACAGCCCGCGGCGCGCCACTGGAAGCCGGCGGCGCGGAAGACCTGGTCCAGACCTTCGGCTTCCGCCTGGCGGGCCACCTCCCGGGAGCCCGGCACCACCAGGGCCGTGACGTGGGAGGCGGCCTTCCGTCCCCGGGCTACCGCCGCCGCGGCGCGCAGGTCGCTGAGCCGACCGTTGGTGCAGGAGCCGACGAAAGCCACGTCGATCCGCGTGCCGGCGATCGGCTGTCCCTCCCGCAGCCCGGTGTGGGCGTAGGCTTTCTCGTACACCTCCCGGTCCTCCGGGCGGATGTCCCCCAGGCGCGGCAGCCGCTGCCCCACGCCCACGCCCTGCCCGGGATTGATGCCCCACGCCACCGTCGGTTCCAGGGAGTCCACGTCGAGGGTGTACTCGTCGTCGAAGGAGGCGTCCGGGTCCGAGGCCACGGACTTCCAATAGGCCACCGCCCTGTCGAAGGCCTCGCCCACGGGGGCGTACTTCCGCCCTTTCAGGTAGGAGAAGGTGACCTGGTCGGGATTCACGTATCCGACCCGGGCCCCGCCCTCGATGCTCATGTTGCAGACCGTCATCCGGGCTTCCATGTCCAGGGCCTCGACGGCCGGTCCGGCATACTCGTAGGCGTAGCCGATCCCCCCCTTGACCCCCAGGTCGGCGATCACCCGCAAAATGATGTCCTTGGAGTACACCCCCGGGGCCAACCGACCGGTCACCAGGATGCGCCGCACCTTGGGGCGCACCATGGACAAGGTCTGAGTGGCCAGGACGTCCCGGATCTGGGAAGTCCCGATCCCGAAGGCCAGGGAGCCCATGGCGCCGTGGGTGGCCGTGTGGGAGTCCCCGCAGGCGATCACCATGCCGGGCTGCGACAGACCCAGCTCGGGACCGATGATGTGCACGATCCCCTGGTACTCGGAATCGAGCCCGAAGAAGCGGATGTCGTGCTCCCGGGTGTTGCGCTCCAGGGCCTGCATCATGGCCTCCGCCAGGTCGTCGGCGAAAGGCCGGGACTGGTCGTCGGTGGGCACGATGTGGTCCACGGTGGCCACGGTCCGCTCGGGGTAGAGCACCTGCAGCCCACGGTCCTTGAGCATCTGGAATGCCTGAGGAGAGGTCACTTCGTGGATCAGGTGCAGCCCCACGAACAGCTGGTCCTGTCCCGACGGCAGGACTTCGACCTTGTGCAGGTCCCAGACCTTGTTCAGCAAATTCTTTCCCATGGCTCCTACTCGGTTCGCGCAGAGTGTCGCCGCCCCGCGGCGGACGGCTAGGTGATCTCCTCGCCCCGGGTGATCAAGACCTTCCCGGTGCGCACCATCTCCAGGACCCCAAACTTGTTGACCAGGCGCTCGAAGGCGTCCAGCTTCTCCGAGGTCCCGGTTACCTGGACGGTCAGGGTGTGTTCGGTGAGATCGAGGATCCTCCCCTTGAATGTCTGGACGATCTCCATGACCTCGGTGCGCCTGTCCGCCGGGCAGCCCAGCTTGATCATGGCAAGCTCACGCTCGATCGCCCCTTCCCCGGTGTGCTCGACGGCGTGCACCACGTCCACCAGCTTGTTCAGCTGCTTGAGGATCTGCCCGAGGGTCCGCTCGTCCCCCGTGGCCACGATGTTCATATGGGTGAAGGAGGGATCGTGCCCCGGGGAAGCCACGATGCTGTCGATGTTGAGCCCCCGCCGGGCAAACACCAGAGCGGTCCGGTTGAGGACTCCGGGCTTGTTGTGGACGTACAGGCTGATCGTGTGCTTCTTGCGGTTCACCCCCGCGACCGGCACATCGCTCACTTGCGACCCCCTTCTGCCGCTCCTTTGCCCTTGGCCAAGGCCGCAGGCTGAGCGGATCCTCGACCAGACACCTTCCTGGGCGGCTCCAGAAGCATCTCCCCGAGGGAAGCCCCGGCCGGGATCATCGGGAAGACGTTGTCCTCCTTCTCCACCACGGCATCGATGACGCAGGGGCCGTCGTTGTACTCCAGAGCCTGGGTCAGGACCCGGCGCAGGTCCGCGGTTCGGCGGATCCGGAAGCCCCGCACCCCGAAGCTGCGGGCCAGGCGCACGAAATCGGGACTTCCGACCAGGTCCACCCCCGAGAGACGGTTGGAGTAGAACATGTTCTGCCACTGCCGCACCATCCCCAGATAGCGGTTGTTCATGATGATCACCTTGACCGGCAGCCTGTGGAGCGCCGCGGTGGCCAGCTCGTACATGGTCATCTGGAAGCCTCCGTCGCCGACCACCGCAACGACCTGTCGATCCGGGCGGGCGAACTGGGCCCCGATCGCCGCCGGGAAACCGAAACCCATGGTGCCCGCTCCGCCGGAGGAGATCCACTGGAAGCGCTCGCTGATCCGATAGAATTGGGCGGTCCACATCTGGTGCTGCCCGACGTCGGTCACGACCACGGCCTCGCCTCCGGTCAGCTCGTACAGGGTCTGGATCACCGCCTGGGCCTTGAGACCGCCACCCCGGTGAAAGCGTAAGGGATATCGGCGCTTCCACCGAGCTACCCGGGCGAGCCAGCTTTCGGTGTCTCCAGGTTCAACCTCCGCCAGCAGGGCCTCCACCACCAGCTTGGCGTCCCCAAGGATCGCGCAGTCCACCGGAAAGACTTTTTCGATCTCCGCGGGATCGATGTCCACGTGAATCTTCACGGCCCCCGCGCAGAAATCCTGGAGTCGTCCGGTGATGCGGTCGTCCCAGCGGGCGCCGATGGACATGATGAGGTCACATTCGGCCACGGCCTTGTTGGCATAGGCGGTTCCGTGCATCCCGAGCATCCCGAGGGACAGCTCGTGAGTCTCCGGAAACCCACCCTTGCCCAGGAGGGTGTTGACCACCGGGACCCGGAGCCGCTCGGCGAGCGTCCGCACCGCCTGCTCGGCCCCGGAGACGACCACCCCGTGGCCGACCAGGAGCACCGGCCTGCGGGCGCCGCGGAGCAGCCTCGCGGCCCGGGTGATCTCCGCCGGGTCTCCGGGGCCCGGGACCGTGTAGCCCGGCAGCTGCAGCGGCTCGTCCAGGGCGGTGCGGACCCGGCTGTTGGAGATATCCACGGGCACGTCCACCAGGACCGGACCCGGGCGCCCGGTCCGGCACAGATGGAAGGCCTCCCGCAGCACCCGCGGCAGCTCGGTGACGCTCCTGACCAGGTAGGAGTGCTTGACTACGGGCATCGAGATCCCGTACACGTCCGCCTCCTGGAAGGCATCCATTCCCAGCACCTCTGACTTGGCCTGGCCGGTGATCACCACGATGGGCACCGAATCCATATGGGCCGTGAACAGGCCGGTAATGGTGTTGGTGGCGCCGGGGCCGGAAGTCACGATCACCACGCCGGGCTTGCCGGAGGCGCGGGCAAAACCGTCGGCCATATGGGTGGCGCCCTGCTCGTGGCGGGTGAGGATCAGCTGGATCGGCCTGCCCACCAGGGCGTCGTAGATCGGGATGGCCACTCCACCCGGGATCCCAAAGACGTACTTGACCCCCTGCTGTTCGATGGCATCCACGACAACCTGGGCGCCGGTGCGCTCCCGTGCTTCCATTGCATTCAACTCCTGACCCCGCCGCGAGCACATCCCGCCAGCGGCCTGATTAAAATACCCAAGGAGGGGCACTTGCTCAAGCCCCGACTCACCCCTCGCGGCTCCAACGCGATCTTGACCGCCGCTTCTCTGATCTCGTACACTAGGCCGGGTCTGCCATGGAGATCACAGTACGGTACGAGGACGAGGTCCCCGTTCTCCAAGTCACGGGAGACATGGACTACTACAGCGCCTACCGGCTCCGCGAAGCAGTCAGGAAACTGACCGCCGCCAACGCAGCCCGCCTGATCATCGATCTGAACCAGGTGCCGTACCTGGACTCCAGCGCCATGGGCACTCTGGTGTCGGTCCACGCGGAGCTGCGCAAGAAGGGTTTCCTTCTCCAGATCACCGGGATTCAGGGCAGCGTCAAGAGCGCCCTGGAGCTGACCCGCCTCGTGGGTGCGCTGCCCATTGCCTCCAGCGTGGACCAGGCGCTCCGGCGCCTGGCCTCGGAGCAGGAACGAGGGGACGCAACAGATGAGCCGTAAGAACCCCATCATCGAGCTTCCCGTCAAGATCATCCTGACTGCGGAGGGCGTCGAGTGGTTCATCAAGCACAAGCGTCAGCTGCAGCGCCTGCGCATGGCCGACGACTCGCTGGAGTACGGGATCCCGCTCCCGAGCGTCAACGCCGCCTCGCTGCAGAAGATGATCAACATCGACTACATCGCGGCCATCGAGCTCGCCCGCACCGAGTTCACGGGCAAGCGCCGGCAGATCTTCGACCTGACCAAGCTCATCGTCTACCGGATCCTGTACAAAAAGTTCGAGCACGAAACCTTCCGGGTGTTCCTCAACTCGCCGCTGATCCAGCGCTGGAACCGCCGCTACCCCTCCAGGATCATCGACGCGGATTCCTCGTTCAACCACGTCTACGTCGAGAACCTGCTGATGAGCGTGGCTCCGCAGCTGCCGCAGGTTTCCCAGGACATCCAGAACCCCGTGCTCGACCAGGTGCGTCAGGACCCGGGGCTGTCCGAGGAAGAGAAGCAGATCCAGTATTTCCTGAGCGACCACTACATGATCAGCATCCGGAACATCATGTGGTGCGTGCTCGTCAAGTCCCGGGGACAACGGGAGTACACCACGATGATCCGGCACCTGCAGCGGCTCCTCGCGGAGTTTCTTGCCAGAGGCCGGATCGCGGACTATCTGGCCCTGCTGGTCAACGAGCTGTTGACCTACACGGAGACCGCCCATTACCTGGAGATCGCGCGCAAGCGCTACCCGGGGCGGACCATGCGGCTGCAGGACCTCCGGGACCCGGACCTGCGCAGCGAGATCCGCCGGCACATGCAGGATAGCCGCGACCTTCTGTACATGAGCTACCAGGTCTCCGGCAAGGGACCCTCGATCGGCACCGAGAACCGGCTGCGGATCGAGGTGTTCAACCGCACTGCCGAGCACCTCGCGATCAAGGGCCGCATCGAGGACAAGATCGGCGGTCACCGCCCCGGCAGGGCCCTGGCGGACTTCTACCGGGAAGCCCTGACCTGGGACATCAATCCCGAGTTGGGTCTGAACTACCTGTCCTATCTGCAGGAGGAATGCGTCAGGGTCGGGGTCTCCCTCGACTCCAAGGTCACCCAGATCGTGGGCAAGGACCTCACGGTGGTGAACCTCACGCTCCAGTTCTGAGCGCAACCCCCGGGACGGGGCTTCAAGGGTCCGTCCCCTCCCCGTACAGCCGCAGGCGTCTATCCAGGAAATCGCGCTTCAGGCTCTCGTAGGGCACCCGGTTGAACGGGCACTCCTTGATGCACCAGGAGCACCCGTCGAGGGCGTAGAAGTGAGGCAAGCAGCGCCGGTAATCGATGTGGCGCAGCCCGCCGCCTTCGGCCTCCACGGGTTGGGACAGGATGGCCTGCGCTGGACACAGGCTGGCACATACGCGGCAAGCGGCGCAGAAATCCCGCACCCAGTCGTGCTCTTGTGACGCAGCGGCCCCTCCCGGCGCCGCCGGGAGATTGCGGATGCTCGTGTACACTGCCGCCAGCCGCTGTCGCGAGCCGAAGCGGGGAGTGATCAACAGCCCGTGCATTCCGATCGCCCCCAGACCTGCCCGTTCGGCAAGGACCGGATAGATGACCGCGCCCCCCAGCGAAGCCCCGGCCTGCGCCCCGTAGCCGCGCGCCCGCAGGAACTCGGCCACACGGTTCGCCGCCCGCCCGAGCTCGAGGTAGCTGCGGTGGATCATCTCCAGAGACTCCAGGCCGGGGGCGCGGGACAGCTTGTCCGCCTCCATCTCCCGCAGCAGCACGATGGCCTGGGGGTACAGCACCGCGTGCCCCCGGAAGAGCTGCCGGGCTTGCACGGTCGCATAACCCAGCTCGTCGACTCCCTGAGCGCGGGCGAACCCCTCGAGCTCGCGGAACAGCTCGGAGGGGGCCAGCGTCCGCGGGAGCGCCGGCTGCCCGTTCAGAGCGGCGAACCCGTTCAGGGCCTCCCGGCCCGCCCCCAGGAGCAGCGGGAGGATACGCGCCCGATACGCCAGCCGGTAGGCCGGCCCCTTGCCGCTGAGAAACTCGCGCGAGCCAAACTCCACCCGCTCCGGGGAACGGGACTCGGCGTGCAGGGCACCCGGGCGGAGACCCAACGCCTGCTCCTGCGCTGCGACGCGGCCGAAGATCCGGCGATAGCGGGCCCAGGCCAACACCCCAGCTCCTCCCGGCAAAGCCGCGGCCCGAATCACGGCCCCTCGACGGGCGCTTCGCTCTCGAGCTCGCGCAGGCCCATGTACAGCCTCTCCGTAACCTTGAGAAGCCGCCCGCCATCCACCAGCGCGGTCGCAACCAGGCTGTCCGGGTCCACTGCGATCCCGGCCACCCGCACCTCCCAGTGCAGGTGCGGCCCCGTGGCCAGGCCCGTCATGCCCACCGTGCCGAGCCGCTGCCCCTGCGCCACCGGCTCGCCCTCTGTGACCGTCAGGGTGTCCAGATGGTAGTACAGGGAATACACCCCCGGCAGGTGCTCGAGCACCACGGTCAGCCCACTGAGCAGGCGGTCGGCTGCCATGACCACCCTGCCGGCCCCGGCGGCGACCACCGGAGTGCCGATGGGGGCCGCCAGGTCGACGCCGTTGTGCAGGGAGCGGGAGCTCCCGCCGTCGGTATAGCGGTACAGGCGCCGGTCCGCGAACTCGGAGGTCCGCCGCGTGGACTGCACGGGGACGATGAAGCTCCCTAGATGGTGGACGGCCTGAGGATCGCGGCCCCCGAGGAGCTCCCGCATCTGCCGGTACTCCTCCTCCTTGCGGGGATCCGGCACGGTCATCAGCTCCGACAGCGGCTGGTCAAAGTCGATGCTCTCGGACCCGAACTCCCGGTGCCGGATCCTCAACGAGGAATGCACCTCGAAGGTCCGTCCTCCGCTCCAGCCTTGGACCACCAGGCGGGCATCGCCCGCCCGGGCCGTGCTCTCGACCCCGAGGAGCACCGTCCAGGCCCACCCGCCGGGCTCAACCGAGAAACCCCGCGCCTCCGGCCCCGGCTCCCCCCCGTCCCGGATCAGCCGGGCGCTCAGCCCCTCCAGCGGCTCCAGCGCCACGACTAGCACCCGGAATACCCCTCCCCGATCGACTTCCTCGGGAAGCTCCGCTTCGATCCGCAGCGGCACCTCTCCCTCGCTGAACCAGGAGAACAGGCCCCGCTCGGGGAGGAACCGTGGAACCTCGCCGGGCGACCAGGAGTACTGAGCCCCCGGGGCTGTCTGGCAGTACCGCGGGGGGCCGAGCCCCGAGGCACCCTCGTGGAGAAACAGCACCTCCCCTGTCACCGGAAGAGCGGCGAGGGCTCCCCAGAGCAGAAGGCCCAGGAGGCGCAAGAGGGGCATGGGCAGAAAGCGCAGGGGAGGCACGGGCAGAAGGGGCGCGGCCAGGCAGCGCGCGGCCAGGAAGCTTCGCGGAGGGCTGGTTCGAGGCGGGCAGCTCCGAGGCGGGCTGCTTCGGGCAGGGCAGCGTTTCACCGCTTCAGGTCCACGATGCTCAGCTGCAGCGTCTCGGTGTTCTGGAAATAGTTGCGTCCGAGGCGGTACACGACGTCCACGGTGTCCTGCAGGCTGAACTCCTTGCCCACCTTGTCGGCGGCGTTCCAGTACAGCGCGGGCCAACGGTGACGCCCGGCGCGCAGCAGCAGCTTGGCATGGGCCCGCTCACGGCGACCGACGATCTCCAGACCTTCCACCGAGAGCCCTCGGGTCAGGAAGGTGAGCGGCGGAAACCCCTCGCCGTAGGGTTCGAAGAGCTCCACCACCCGGATCAGTTCCGGGTTCAGGAACTCCGGAGGGACCTCCGCGTCGATGCGAATGCGCGCCTCCTCCTGGGGAGGGGCTTCGTAGCTGGCCGCGAGGCGGTAGAAGCGCTCCTCGAACTCTGCGAAGCGCTCCGAAAGCAGGTTGAACCCTGCAGCCCGGTCGTGCCCGCCGTAGTTGAGCAGAAGCTCGGCAAATTGATCCAGCAGGCCATCCACCGGGTACGGGCTGCGCAGGGAACCCACCGCCTTGGTGTCCCCGAGTGCCACGACCAAGGCGGGTACGTGGAAGGCCGCGGCCAGCCTGGCGGCCAGGATCCCGGTAATCCCGCGAGGGATCTGGCGTTCGCGCACCAGAAGGAGCTTGCCCCCCGCGCGCTCCGCGCTTCGGCCCGCCTGGCCGTAGCACGCGTCCCACAGGCGGTCACCCAGCTGTTTGCGCCGGACGTTGAGCGCCATCACGGCGTCCAGGAGACCCTCGATCTCCCGCGTGTCCTCGGCCAGCAGCAGCGCCGCGGCCCGCTCCGGCTCTCCCATTCGCCCGGCGGAGTTCAGCACCGGTGCCACATGCCACGACAGGTCCTTGCTGGTCAGGCGGCGTCCGTGCAGATTCTGCCGGATCAGGAGCTCCCGCAGGCCCGGCCGGCGCATGCGGGCCAGGAGCGCCAGGCCCCGCCTCACGATGATCTTGTTTTCGTCGATCACAGGCATCAGGTCCGCGACGGTTCCCAGGGCCGCCAAGTCCAGAACGGGCTCCAGAGCGTCCGCCAGGCGGTACCGTGACCACATGGCCGAGACGTAGAGCGCGACCAGGATGCCCAGCTCGTCGACCGGGGAGTAGCGGAACTGCGGAAGGGACTCCTTGATGCGCAGCAGGCTCTGGCCTGCCAGGCTCTGGCCTGCCAGGTCATGGCCCGCGGGAGCAGCCCCGGCCGGGCCGTTGTCCTCCCCTCCCGACACCCACGGCTGCAGCCAGGGCGCGATGTCTTCGAGCTCGAAGCCCGGATCGAACGAGACCTCCTCGAGCAGCCGCCGCTGCCCCGGCAGGTCGTAGACCAGCACGCGCTTGCCCGCCAGAGCCCGATAGACCCGGCTCTTCTCGAGGCCCGGCATACCCGGCGGCAGGCTGTCCGCGATCCGTTCCCCCGGGACCAGGTTCTCCAGGCAAACGGCCTCCAAGAGATAGGCGGCGTTGGCAGGACGGACGTGCAGGATCCATACGGGCTCACCGGCCAGAGGGGTGTCGGCCATGGCCATGGCCAGCACCAGCTTGAGCGCCACGCCGCAGCCGGCCAGGTCCCGGAAGGGATACGGACAATCCTTGCACTTGGGGTTCAGCATGGCTGCGGTCACCGGCAGGCTCTCCGGCGGGTTGTGGTGGTCCAGCACGATGGTGTCCATGCCCAGCTCCCGGGCCCGCGCGATCTCCTCGACGTTCGAGACCCCGCAGTCCACCGTGATGAGCAGGCTGCAGCCTTCCCCGGCCGCCTGCTCGACCGCGGCAGCGCTCAGACCGTAATCCTCCTCGCCCAGAGGGATCTGCCACCGGACTTTCGCACCCCGGGATTGCAGGAGCTGGTAGACGAGAATCGTCGAGGTGATCCCGTCCACATCTCGGTCGCCGAAGACCACGATGCTCTCGCCGCCCTCGATGGCGCTGCGGATGCGCGCCACCGCGCGCCCCATCTCCGGGAACAGGAACGGGTTGTGCAGGAGCGCCAGATCGTCCTCCAGAAGGAAGCGCAGGGGCTCTCCCGCTGTGAAGCCCCGGCGCAGCAGGACCGAGGCGCTGATCAGGTCGAGGTTGTAGCGCCGCGCCAGCTCCCTGACGTCGTCCGCGTGAAGCTCACTCTTTTCCCAAATCATCCAAAGACAGCTCTTCCCTGACCCGCGGCGAGGGCTCCTCGCGCGCTTCGGCCAGCGTGTAGGCTTCCAGGGCGAGGGCCCGGGCCTCCTCGAGATTCCCTCCCTCGCCCAGGTGCAGTCGGCACAGGGGCTCCCCCTTCCCAACGGAATCCCCCTGCACCTTCAGGAGCTCGATGCCCGCCTCCGCGCGCACCGGGTCCTCCTTGCGCGCCCGGCTGGCCCCGAGCAGCCCGGCCGCCAGGCCGATCCGGTACGCGTCGATCCGTCCCACGAACCCGCTCCGGGCGGCGGGCACCTCCACGACCGTGCGGGCCCGGGGGCCCCGGGCGGTCTCACGCACGGTCTCGACGTCCCCGCCCTGGGCCTCCACGTTGGCCAGGAAACGCTCCCAGGCGCTCCCGTCCTCGAGGCGGCGCCGAGACTCCCGCTCCCCTTCCTCGACGTCCGCAGCCAGCCCCCCCAACACGAGCATGTGAGCCGTCAGCCTCAAGGTCAACTCCACCAGGTCCGGCGGGCCGTTTCCGTGCAGGGTGTCGATCACTTCCCGGACCTCCACGAAATTGCCCGCCGTCCGTCCGAGGGGCTGCTCCATGTCGGAGATGACCGCCCGCACCGGCCGTCCGAGGCTCCTGCCGGTGCGCACCAGGGAGATCGCCAGTTCCCGGGCCTGCTCGAGGCTCTTCATGAAGGCCCCGGAACCGCACTTGACGTCGAACACCAGGGCCTGCGCTCCCTCGGCGAACTTCTTGGACATGATGCTGGCGGTGATGAGCGGCACCGACTCGACGGTCCCGGTCACGTCCCTCAACGCGTAGAGCATCCGGTCCGCCGGCACGATGCTCTGGCTCTGCCCGGTCATGGCGAAGCCGCAGGAGCGCAGGATTTCGGCGAAGCGCTGCTCCGACAGGTCGGTCCGATAACCGGGAATCGACTCCAGCTTGTCCAGGGTGCCCCCGGTGTGGCCGAGGGCCCTACCGCTCATCATCGGCACCACGCACCCGCAGGCCGCGGCCAGCGGCGCCAGCACCAGGGAGACCTTGTCTCCCACTCCCCCGGTGGAGTGCTTGTCCACCAGCGGCCCCGGCACCCCCGAGAGGTCCATGGTGCTCCCTGAATCGATCATGGCGCGGGTCAGGAAGCCCGTCTCCTCGAAGCTCATTCCCTGGAAGAAGACGGCCATGGCTAGACTGGCCATCTGGTAGTCCGGGACCTCGCCGCGAACGTACCCCTGGATCAGGAACCCGATCTCCTCCTGGGACAGGGCTTCGCCCTGGCGCTTCTTGACGATCAGGTCGACGGCTCTCATGGGATGCCCCCGGTCAGACCAAGGATCTCCAGCGGCCGGTACTCCGCGCCTTCGGGCTTGAGGACCGACTGGAACAAGACCACCCGGTCCAGACACGCGGGCTGGTCGAAGGCAAACAGCTCTTCGACCCCCGCCGGAACGCCGTAACCCGCCCGGCCTCCCCGGCTCCTGGCCACGGTCACGTGCGGGGTAAAGGCCCGGCGGTCGTCCCAGGAAGGGCGCTCGGCCTCACCGCTGCGGGCGCCCCTCCGCGCTCCCCCGTTCGGGTACCAGGCCGCGAGCAGGGCTTCCCTGAGCCTCCGGTGCAGCTCCTCGATCTCTTCGCGCCCGCGCAGCACCGGGCAATAGAGCACCCTTGGGCTGCCGCGCGGCGGGAAACGACCGAGCCCCCCGAGGGAGGCCTGGACCGCAGGGACCCCCAGCCCGGGGTCCCGCAGCGCCTGCCGGACCTGCTCGAGACGCTCCATCTCCAGGTCCCCGAAGAAGAACAGGGTGACGTGCATTCCCTCGGGCCGCACCACCCGAAAGTCGCTGCTGCGCCTCTTGAGCTCCCGGCCGGCCCTCTCCAGCCTGGCCAGCGCTTCTCCGGGCAGCGGGAGGGCGGCGAACGCCCGGACGGGACCGCCGTCGCTGTCCCCTCTCACAGGATCCCCTCCCCGGCGCGGAGAGTGTTGAGTCGGCTCTCCAGACTCACCTCCAGGAGGTGAAAGGCGATCCTGCGCAGGCGCGCCAGGGCCTCGCCTTCCAGGCCGACCCGGGCGGCCTGTGCGAGGGGCAGGCCCAGGGTGCCCTCGAGGTAGGCCCGCGCCCCGGCCGGCATGAGCAGGCCGTCGGCGGGCGCGCACCGCGCGCACTTCAGGGTCGCGCTTTCCCGGTCAAGGAACGCGGACTGGGAGGGAGCAAAGGCCGCGTGGCAGCTGTCGCAGTGTGCCAGCTCCGGGGCCTGCCCCGAGAGAGCCAGAAAGCGCATCACGAACTGCACCATCAACAGACCTTCGCGTTCCTCCGGCAGCCGGTCCAGGAGCAGGAGCGCGTCGTGGAGAAGCCGGTACAGCTCCCCGAAGCTCTCCCCCGCCCCGAAGGACTTGAGCGCGACCTCGGCCCAGAGACTGGCGGCGTAGTAGCGCAGGACGCTGGCACGCACCCCCTCCAGGAGCTCGAGCACCTCGGCGTCGGTCAGCTTGTACTGGTTCTTCACGGGCTCGTGGTACAGGTACGCCTTGATGATGCTGAAGGGCTCGCAAGGGCGCAGGCGGCTGTTCATCTTGTAAGCCCCATGCGCGACGGCCTGAACCAGGCCCTGCCCGGGGGTGAGCAGGGTCAGCGAGCGGTGGATTTCCCCCATGCGGGTTTTTCTGAGAACGATCGCCGGGGTGACGGAACTCCGGAACATGAGCTTGAACCTATAGTAGTGACAAACCCGGGGCCTATCAATACCAGGCGCTGCCGCCCTGCGCCTGCCCCCCGGTGTTGGAGGAGCTTTTCTTGACAGCGCCCGGTCCCGTGACTATTTTCTACGCGAGAAACAAATACAAGAAACCACCGTGCCGCCGCGCACGGCCCAAGAGAGTGATGTACCATGGAAGAACATCAGATCGTACCGACCACCCAGGTCTTACCCCCGAAGATCGAAATCCTCCCAGTCACGGGAAACCCAATCTTCCCCGGGATCTTCACCCCCATGCTCGTAGCCTCTCCGGAGGACGTCCAGCTGGTGGAGCAGGTACTCTCGGGCAGCGGCTTCCTCGGGCTGGTGCTGACCCGCTCGCCGGAGGCGGAGAACCCGAGCGGGAGCGAGCTGTTCCAGGTGGGCACCGTGGCCAAGATCATCCGCAAGGTCAACCTCCCCGACGGAGGGATCAACATCTTCATTTCCACCCTCAAGCGCTTCCGGGTCAAGAAGCTCATCCACGCGGAACGCCCGATCACGGTGGCCGCGGAGTACCTGGAGGACTCAAACAGTGACTCCAACGAGGTCAGGGCCCTGACCCGCTCCCTGATCGGCGAGATGAAGCAGGTCTCCGAGAACAATCCCCTGTTCTCGGAGCAGATGCGCCTGAACATGGTGAACATCGACCAGCCCGGCAAGATCGCGGACTTCATCACCTCGATCCTGAACATCGACCGGGAAGAACAGCAGAAGATTCTGGAGACCCTGAACGTCCAGGAGCGGATGATGAAGGTCCTGGTGTTCATCCGCAAAGAACAGGAGCTCATGCAGATCCAGAAGCGGATCATGGCCCAGATCAACGAGAAGATCTCCAAGAGCCAGCGGGAGTTCTTCCTCAAGGAGCAGCTCAAGGCCATCAAGCAGGAGCTGGGCATGCCGGTGGACTCCAAGTCCAGCGAGTACCAGAGGTTCAAGGAGGCCGTGGAGAAGCTCCAGCTGGACGACGAGATGAGGGAGCCGGTGGAGCAGGAGCTGGAGAAATTCTCGCTGATGGAGCCCAGCTCCCCGGAGTTCATCGTGACCCGCAACTACCTGGACACCATCATCAGCCTTCCCTGGGGGAATCCCCCCGCCAAGACCATCGACATGCTGCGGGCCCGCCGGGTGCTCGACGAAGACCACTATGGGCTGGAGGACGTCAAGGAGCGGATCCTCGAGTACCTCGCGGTGCGCAAGCTCAAGAAGGACGCCAAGGGCTCGATCATCTGCCTGGTCGGTCCCCCCGGGGTCGGCAAGACCTCGGTGGGCAAGTCCATAGCTCGCGCCATGGGCAAGAAGTTCTTCCGCTTCTCCGTCGGGGGCATGCGAGACGAGGCGGAGATCAAGGGGCACCGCCGCACGTACGTGGGCGCCATGCCGGGCAAGATCATCCAGGGGCTCAAGATCGTACGGGTCAAGGACCCGGTGTTCATGATCGACGAGATCGACAAACTCGGGGCCTCCTTCCAGGGAGACCCCTCGTCCGCCCTCCTGGAGGTCCTGGACCCCGAGCAGAACGTCGCTTTTCGGGACCACTACCTGGACCTGCCCTTCGACGTCTCGAACATCCTGTTCATCACCAC
>JAFGFV010000362.1 GCA_016930895.1 Spirochaetales bacterium
AGGCTTCCCGCCGTTGATGGCTGTCAAGAACCGTTCTCTGCCCGTCATTGCCTGCTGATACCTCAGTGCCGAGTCTGCCGTTCGCCGAGGGGCTCAGATCCACAGCCACCCCAGGGCTTCGACCCCCAGGTAGATCATCTCCTCATCGGGCGGACTGTTCCGTCCGAGCTCGTTGTCGAGGATCCGTTTCAGCTCGTGATAGGGGTACATGCACGACTTGACCCCCGTACGGTCGACCGGATAGATGTCGAAGAACATGTTCTTGACCTGTTCAAAGTCCCGTTCGTTGTGCTCCTCGATCTCCTGCAGAATCTTCTGTCTAACCTCCCCGCTGGGTTCGCCGTCGTAGCGAATCGCGGCGAGACAGAGATCGTAGATGTGCCGGTTTCGCTGATGAGCGTTCCTGATCTTGCGGAAGTGCCGGGCGTAGACCCTGCGCCCTTCGTGGGATTCGCAGTGGGCGATGATGCCCTCGAGGCGCCGGTCGATGTCCTGCCACCGGGCCTGGGCTTCCCTGATCGCGGGCACGTCGTCCTGGTTCACGTTGTTCCGGAGGAAGGGAAACTCCGCGGGAAAGAGCCGGATCTGGCTTTCGTGAATCGTGAGGATATTTTGCAGCACGTAGAGAACGTTGGCCGCCTGATCGTCCCCCAGCAGCCTGCGTACGGCCCTGGTACAGAAGGCGTTTTTGCTTTCCTCCGAGCCCCAGCCGAAGTGGGCGTGGGCGAGGAGGTGAAGAAAGTAGCCGTACCACTCGAAGAGGTAGCCGTTGATGCCCCTGACGCCGTGGGCCACGGAGCCCCGGTGCTGCTCGATGTCCTTCTCGATGAACTGGTCGTTCGTCTCTTCGCCGCTGCGCAGCACGTTGGTCTTGAAGATCCGGATCAGCCGCCCTTGCGTGGCGGACCAAGCGTTGGACTCCGTGTCGCGGGCGCAGATCCTCCCGGCCCCGAAGATGTCCACCCACTTCGAGAACTCGGCCTCCGGCACGTACAGGCCGGGAGCCCAGTACAGGCATACATCCACCGGGATGCTGTCCCGACAGTGCTCGAGGTATTCCACGGTCTTCTCCAGCGGCGGTTCCCGCCAGGCCCGCAAACCGACCTCGCAGGCCGGATTCTCCCCCTTGATCACCGCGTGGAGCTTTCGAAGCAGCTCGTAGTTGGCCTCGTGCTTGGCTTCGGCCGGAGACGAGGTGCGAGCCCCGTAGGCCTTCGTGCAGGCATCGCACGTGCAGAACCAGTACGCTTCTTCGCTCTCCTCGAAGACGATGCCGTCGAAGCCCAGTTGGACGATTCGCGCCATGGCCTTCTCGAGATAGGCGACGTTTTCCGGATCGCTCAGGCACAGGGAGTCGAAGTCGTTGACGAATCTGCTCCCCGCGGGCAGCTTCATTCGTTTGTCCCGGTGTATGTTCGAGAAGCCCCCGTTGTAGGAGTTCAGTCCAATATAGGTAAAGATCCTGATGGACAGCAGATGGGCGTATTCGATCAGTCGCGACAGGAACTCGTTGGCCAGGTTGGGATGCGAGTACAGGATCTCGATCGTGTTCCGGCTCTCCCGGTTCCAGACCCGCATGGGAATGTTCCGCAGGCACGTCTCCGGGAACTCCGGAAACTCGAAGGGCCAGTACCCGTACATGCACATGTTGAGTTGGTTGATCTTGAAATCCGAGCAGATGTCCAGGAACTCCTTCCACTCATCGAAGGACCACAGCTGGGTGTCGAAACCGACGCGGCCGTAGCCGGCATACCATGCGAAGGTGGTGGACAGCGAGCGGATCGGTACGGCGGGGTAGTCGAGGATGGACAGGCTGCCCACGGAGAACCCTTCTCCGTCGCGCGCGATCAGCTGCTTCAGGGTGGAGAGAGCGTTCGAGATGCTCTCCCTGCTGGAATATCCGATACTGCAGCGCCCGTCGTCCAGATCGATCGAGTACCCGTTGTCGCGGAGCTTGGCCGCATCGAGTCCCTCGGGTATGGAGGACGCGGAGATGCCTTCGTGGAACTCGACCCGCAGGGCTCCCTCCTGGGCCTTTCCGAAAGCATGCCTCAACGACGGCAGGTTCCAGAGCTTGGCTCGGACCAGCGCCTCGAGCTGTCCCGGCGCCCCAGCCTTGGCCTTTCCCCATGACGAGTCGAGGCCGTCGGGATCGAAGACCACTGAGCAGAAGCGGAAAGCTCTCCGACCGCGCTCGGAAATGGACTTGACTTCCGGCACCAGGTTGTACATGCGCCTACCCCGTCTGCTACTGCTCTCCGCACCATGCGACTATGGTACGGGCCACGGTTTCCAGGCAGCGAAGATAGTCCTCCACTGACACGTGCTCATCCACGTTGTGGGCGTGCCGCAGGTCCCCGGGGCCGAAGATCACCGCCGGAATGCCGTGCATGGCGAAGTGCCTGGCATCGCATCCGGCGGGGAATCCACTGATGTGCGCTTGTCCCATGACCTCTCGGGCGGCGGAGCCCATCGTTCGCACCAGCTCGTCGTCGGCCGGGATTTCGTGGGGAATGCAGTGCTGGTAGAAGGAGAGCTTCGGGGGATGCTCGGCGAGCCACGGGTCCGCCCTGCAGACCCCCATGATGCGATCCGCAACTTCCCGCTTGATCGCTTCCCCATCCATGACGGTCCGCTCTCCCCGGAGGTCGTACTGGCTGGGCAGGTACTTGAGGTCGAAGCGCATCACGCACTCACCCGGCACCGCGGAGCTGGCCACCCCGCCCTCGATCTGCCCCAGCCCTACGGTCGGGCGAGGCAGGAGCGGGTGCGTGCGGGTCGCCAGCCACTCCCGCTCCATTTCCCTCATGGCGGAAATGATTCCCAGGGCCTTCTCGATCGCGTTGACCCCCTCCCACTTGAGGCAGGCGTGGGTCGGCCTGCCCTCCACCCTGACCTCCAGGAGGAGCACCCCGCGGGAAGCAGGCTGGAGGTGGAGCTCCGTCGGCTCGGCGATGATCGCACCGTCGGCCCGGTAGCCTCGGGCGCACAGGTCGAGGCTGCCGTTCCCGCCCCCCTCCTCGTCCACTACGCTCTCGACGATCACGTCCCCCTTGAGCCTGACCCCGGACCCGCTGACCGCCTCCAGGGCCATCATCAACGCGGCCAGACCCGCCTTCATATCGCAGGCGCCGACCCCGTAGAGCTTGCCGTCTTCGATCACGGGATCGAACGGATCGTGAGTCCACCGGTCCAGGTACTGCGGCTCCATCGTGTCGATGTGGCCGTTCAGGATTAGAGAGCGCCCGCCGCCGCTACCTCGCGCGATGCCTACGACGTTGGGCCTGTTGACGTACGAGTGGCCAGGGCTGTAGGCCGGGGCGTTCTCGAAATTGCGACAGTCCGGCTCGTGGGCGTGGACCTCCATGCCGCGCTGCGACAAGTAGTCGCGCACGAAGGCCTGGGCCGCGGCCTCGTTTCCGTCCAGGCCGTGGCGGATCACGGTGCTGTTGATCCGGACGAGGTCCTTCAGAAACTCGACGCTGCGCTCGCGATGATCGCGAACCCATGCCGAGATCCTTCCCGCCGTTTCCGCGTTCATGCGTTACCCGCCTGCAACTCGATGCTCTTCGTCGAGCTGCTCGAGGAGCTTCTTGCGCTGGCCGCGGCGAAGATCCGCTTTGTAGTCGCTGTAGGCCTCGTAGGAGACGATCGCCGCGAGGATCAGCCCGGAGGCGGCAATCTGCACCTCATACCCTGAGCCGAGACAGCTGAAGCCGTTGAAGAGGGTGGTCAGCGTCAGCACCGCAATGGCGCTCTTGACCACGCTGCCCTTTCCCCCGTTCATCGAGGTCCCGCCGATGATTGTCGAAGCGATGACCAGCAGCTGCGGATTCAACCCCTTTTCTCCCATATTGGGCACGGCCACTCCCGCGCTCAAGGCAAACAGGATGCCTCCCGTGGCCGCCAGTCCCCCGGAGATCATGAAGGCGAACAGCCCGTACTTGTCGGTGCTGTATCCGGTGTACCAGGCCGCTTCCCGGTTGCCGCCCATCAAGTAAAATACCCGTCCCGCTCGGGTTCGAGTCAGGAACAAGGCTACGAACGCAATCAGCCCCACAGTGATCAGCACCTTGGGCGTAAACAGCATCAGGACCTTCGATTCCATGAAGGTGACCACCTGCTGGTTGTTGATGTTGATGGACGCGCTCCCCGTGATCATGTACAGGAGTCCCCGGATCGTGATCAGCATGCCCAGGGTGACGATGAAGGCATGGATCTTGCCCTTGGTCACGAACAGACCGTTGACCGCTCCGGCGGCCACGCCCGCCGCAGCCGCGGCCAGGATCCCCGGCAGCAGTCCTGCCAGATTGCTGACCGCGATCGCCACCACGGCTCCCAGGTTGATCACCGAACCAATGGAGAGATCCAGGTGCCCGCTGATCAGCACGACCGAGAACCCGACGGCCACGATGGCACAGAGGGTGGCCCCTTTCAGGATGTTGGCGATGTTGAACAGGTTGAGGAAGTTGGGCGCTATGATCGCCATCAGAACGAACACTATGGCGAGCATGATATAGATCCGGTTGTCGTTGATGACGCTCGACAGCTTTCGGCTCTTGCTATACATAGTCTTTGCCCAGCTTTCTGAGGGAGAAGGAGTTCAGAAGCACGATCAGGATGAACACAAACCCCTTCACGAACAGCTGCTCGAATGTCCCGAGGCCGATGAAGGTGAGTATGTTGCTCAACAGCCCCAGGGTGATGACCCCGCCGATTACCCCGATGAAGCTGCCCCTGCCGCCGAAGAGCGTCACCCCGCCGAGCACGATCGCCGTGATGGTGTTGAAGTCGTAGCCTTCCCCTACGTAGTAGGCGCCGATCTTGGACAGCGAAGAAAGCAATACGCCGGCGATCGCACCGAAGACTCCACACAGGACGAAGGCGACCCACACGACCCGCTCCGTGTTGATGCCCGAGCACTTGGCGGCTCGGATGTTGGAGCCGGCGAAGCGCAGCTGCTGACCGTAACGGGTTCTCTTCAGCACGAGCTGGCAGATGACCATCAGGCCGAGCATGATGACGACGATCTGGGGGATCGTGCCAAAGTACCGGCTGCGATACAGGCCGTAGAAGGCTTCCACGACTTTCATGTTGCTGCCGGCCACCGCATCGGGGTAGATCTGGTTTCCCGTGTACGCCCACTTGAGGATCCCGCTGATCAGGAACTGCACCGCCAGGGTCCAGATGATCGGATTGGCCTTGAGCTTGCCGACCATGAAACCGTTCAGGGCGCCGACGAGGCCGCCAACCAGCATGGCGCCGAGGACACTCACGAACAGGCCGTACGGCAGGAGCTGCACGGCTATGATTCCGGAGAAGGCCATGATGCTCGGGATCGACATGTCGAGGAAGTGCCCGGAATAGGTGACGAACGTCACCCCGAGGCACGCGATCCCCAGCATTGCCCCGACCTCGATCACGTCGATCATGTTGGTGACCGTCAGGAAGATCCCCGGCGCAACGACGGTACCGATGATCAACAGGAGTACGATCATGACGAAAACGCCGGCCTTGCTCATGAGGCTGAGCAACCTCAGGCCCCCGATCCCGCTCCTGACTTGGATGGAATGTGGTGTTTCGCTCAACTGCTGAACTCCCATTCTCCGTTGGCGGCCAGCAGCACGCTCTCCTCCGTGCAATCTTCCCTAGGCATTTCGCCGATCAGGCTGCCCTCCCGGATCACCAGAACACGGCTGCACAATCCAACCAGCTCGGGGAGATCGGAGGAGATGAGGATGACTGCGAGCCCCGCTTTCGATAGCTCGATGACCGAGTCGTGGATGATTTTCTTCGCGCCGACGTCCACCCCCCGCGTGGGCTCGTCGAGGAACAGGATGGTCGGGTCCGACGCCAGCCATTTCGCCAGGAGAACCTTCTGCTGGTTCCCTCCCGAGAGATTTGCGACTTCGAGCAAGGGATCCGGGGGCGTGATCTGCAGGTAGTCGATCTGCCGCTTGACCTTGGGCCGCCCCCGGGCAGGGTTGTATATGAAATGCCTGCTCAACTCCGGCAGGATGGCGGACGTGATATTGGCAGCGACGTTGAGCCGCAGAGCCAGGCCGTCGGTCTTGCGGTTCTCCGTGAGGTACGCGACGCCCATCCCGACTGCCGCTCCCATGCCCGTGATCCTGACCTTCTTGCCCCTCAGGTAGATCTCTCCACGGTCCAGGGGGTCCAACCCGCAGATACTCCTGGCGATTTCCGTGCGTCCGGCGCCGGAAAGCCCGCACAAACCGACCACCTCGCCAGCCCGGGTCGAGAAGGAGATGTCATGAAAGAACCCGTACCTCCAGAGGTGGTCGGCACGGAAGACTTCGTCGCCGAAGCGGGTGTTGACCCCCGTGTACATCTCGTCGACCGTATGTCCCACCATCAACTCGGCAAGCTTTTCTGCGCTCACCTCGCCGATCGGGTAGGTCCCTATCTTTCTCCCATCGCGCATCACGGTCACCCGGTCCGCCACCTCGAAGATCTCGGACAGGTGGTGGGAGATGTAGATGATCGCCAGTCCGCTCTTCTTGAGCGTTTCGATGATCCGGAACAGCCGCTGGACCTCCCCGCGCGTCAGCGCCGAGGTAGGCTCGTCCATCACCACGATCTTCGGATTCCTCCCCAGGACCTTGGCGATCTCGATAAGCTGCATCTCGTGCTGGCTGAGCTGACCGAGCTCGAGGCATGTGTCCAGCTCGTCGAGTCCCACCCGAGCGAGCAGTGCCGTGGTCTGCCGGGCCATCTCCTTCTTGTCGAGGAGGAGGCCCTTGGTGGGCAGCCTGCCGGCCAGCACGTTTTCGGCCACGCTCAGGGGCGCGGCCAGGCTCAGCTCCTGGTAGATCATCGCGATGCCATGGTTCCTGGCGATGGCCGGAGTGCAAAGACGGACTTCCTGTCCGTGGATATGGATCGTACCCGTGTAGTCGTCGAATGCACCGGAAAGCATCTTCATGAGGGTGGACTTGCCCGCCCCGTTCTCACCCACCAGGGCGTGGACCTCGCCGGCGTTCACGTCGAAGGTCATGCTCTCGACGGCCACGGTGCCCGGGAACCTCTTGCCGACCTTGTCCATGAGTAGCGTGTGATCTTCGGGTTTCATCTTTGAGTCACCACTTCCTGTCCATCCTCTATCATCCCGCGGGCCTCGGGTTGGCCTCCACCAGCTCCCTGACCCTGCTGATTCGCCTCGGGACGGCGTCCGGGGGCACCTGATCGGCTACACCGAGGACGAATCTCTCGTCGGCGTTCCGGAGCACGTTCAGCACGTACTCCTCGAAGAAACGATCGCTGTAGTTCTCCGAGAAGATCCCTCCAGGCAGTCCTCCCCAGATGATGAGCTGCGGGCCGGCGATTTCGCGAAGCTTCTCCACGGCAACGTTGCCGAACGGAGCGGGAGTGACGGCCTCGGCAATGTCGACCCCACAGGCCGACAGCAGGCCGAGACAGGGTATGAGGCCGCCATCGATGTGCAGCGCCACGGTCTTGCCCGCTTCATGGAGCCTGGCGATGATTCGCTGGTAGTAGGGCATGTTGAACCGCCGGAAGAAGTGATCCCCCGTGACCTCGCTCGACAGGTTCTCGGGCAGGATCACGACCTGTGCCGGCGATGCAGCCAGGACCTCTACCAGCTCCGTCTGGCTTTCCTCGATCGCGGAAAAGGCTTCCTTCAGCTCCTCCGGGTGCTCCATGAAGAGCGTTACCGTGGTTTCCACTCCCGCCCACCGCGACAGGAGCTTCTGCATCGGAGCCATGGATGCCACGGCCATGGCGAAGCCGATGCCATGCTCGCCCCAGAGGGTATCATAGTCAAGATAGGCCTTGTAGTTCTCCCGGTAGATCGTGTGTTCGTGGACGTAGCGCATGACTCGAAAGTCTTCGATGGTCTCGACGAAATGCTTCGCGTAGGCGAAGCAGTACTGGCCCTCGACGTACTTCTGGATGCTTTCGATCGCGCCCACAGGGGTGTCGTAGCGCTGCACGATCAGTTCGGGAGACTTGGTCTCGCTGAATCGAACCGTATCGCCATAGTCGACACGGAACGCGTCCGGGGTGTAGAGATAGATCCCGACACCCAAGTCAAGATAGAATCGCTTCTCCCCTTCGGGGCCTTGGTATTTGGGCTCGAGCCTTTGCCGGCGCTGCAGGGAGTAGTAATAGTAAGAAAGGTCACCAAACCAGGGCACCATTCGTCCGGGTCTGCCCTGGATCAGCTCCATCACCTCGCTTCGAATGCTCATTCGCCGTACGCCTCACGAATCCCCGCGGGCGTCGTACCGGGCAGCATCCCTGGCGACCTGGACCGCGAAGGCATAGTGCTCGAGACTGACGGTGTCGGGTACCGAGTGATCCGAATGGAAGAGGTATCGCCGCGTGTCCTTGGCCGCCAGTACCTTGCTCGCCACCTCTTGCTCGATCGCCTCCTTCGTCGTGGTCAGGATGTCCATGTTGATGTTCCCCATGTACGACAGGTCCGTGGAGTACTCTGCGATGTACCGTCGGATGTCGTTGCCCGCCCGCACCTCGAGGGGCTGGATGCAGTCGATGCCGGCCTGCATCAACAGCGGAAGCAGCTGGCCGACGTATCCGTCGCAGTGAAAGATGACCTTCATTCCGTTGTCCCTGGCGAGGTCGAAGAGTCGCCGCTGATGCGGCAGAACCTTGTCCACGAAGAAGGCAGGAGAAAACAGCATTCCATTCTTGAAGCACAGATCGCTGAACACCCAAAGTGCGTCGAAGCGATAGCCGGCGGCCAGGATGAGCTCGACCATTTCGACGGTGAAGTCGTTGTACTCCGCAATCACGGTGCCGGCGAAATCAGGGTCGAGGGCGATGTTGGCCAGCGCCTCCTCCTCCCCCAGCAGGCGCAGATAGTACCAGCAAGGCTCCACGGGAACCAGGGCGGTGAACAGGTCTCGATGCCTGCTTCGCCCGTACCGGTCTGGCTGGCTCTCCCGCAGCGTCTGGCCGAAGACGATCTCCTTGCGGAAGGACTCGAAGCGCCCCAGCTCGGGCCGCAGGCTCTTCTTGGCGGCGTGCCAGTCGTCGACGCTGAGGATGCTCGCGCCGAGGAATTGAGGAGCTCCCGGCCTGTCCACGAACATCTTGTACGTGCAGCCATCGGCGTCGGTGTATACCCTGAAGTCGCCGCACTCACGGAGCACCGTCTCAGGCAGACCGAGACTTGCATCGAAGGAGAAGAACTCGATCGGGTCCAGGCCGAGATACTTGTGGGGTGTCATCCCCTCGGGCAGACCCTCCTGCCTCCATCGCAGGATCGTCTCCGGCCAGATCCCGATCTCCGTGAGGGGCACCCTGTCGAGGTCATTGCCACTGAGCGCCGCAAGGATCCTCTGCCTGCTGTCCACAAAGACTCCTGCAACTCCCTTTCCGAACATGGATTTGCGGTTGGATAGACGGCAAGGCCGCCGTTGGGCGGCCTTGCCGAACTTCGATCCGAACGTCGACCGTCTTGTTGCCTACCACTGGGGAGGATAGAAATCCTCGACGTTCTCCTTGGTGATGATCACCGGCGGCAGATACACCGCGCGTGGTACGTCTTTGCCGTTGAACCAGTCGGCAGCGACTTTGACGGCAGTCGCGGCGCACGCTGCCGGGGACTCGTAGTTGATCGCCAGGATCTTGCCGGCCTTCACGCCGTCCATCCCGACCTTGCTGTTGCCCGCGGCGATCAGGACGATGTCCTCCCTGCCCGCCTGTGCGCAGGCCTCGATGATTCCGACCATCTGCGGGCCGTCGTCGGCGGCGATGATCGCATTCAAGTCTCCGCGGAACCTCTTGATCCAGTCCAGAGCCAGCTGCTTGGATTTCTCTGCGTCGAATCCCGGGGACTGGAGGTCGAGCAGCTTCATGTTGGGGGCGATCTGGGACAGGGTGCTCACGTAGCCGTAGCCCCGCGAAAAGTAGGTCGACCCACCGGGGTTGTGGGACATGATCGCGTATCCGCCCTTGTAGTTGAGCTTCTCCGCCAGCAGCTTGGACAGCTCTCTGCGTGGCGCCCACTCGTCCGGGCCAGTCCACAGCAGGCAGTAGCGCAGTGCTTCCTCCGAAGCCAGCATGTGGGCGGCGATGACCGGGATGCCAGCCTCGTTTATCTTCTTGTACTGCCCCAGCGAGGCGTTGGCATCCAGCGGCAGCAGAATGATCAGGTTCGGTCTCTCGTTGATGGCCTGATCGATGTACTGGTTCTGGGTATTCAGATCCCAGTTGGGGACGGTGATCTTGAGGTTGATGCCGTACACCTTGGCCATCTCTTTGGCCGCGTTGGTGTACGCGGTGTAGTAGGGATGCTCTCCCTGCGCCACCATGATGATCTTTTTTCCGATCGACCCGTCGGCGGGGGACTTGGGGATGTTGATCTTGTCGGTGCTCCAGCCGGCGTACTCGAAGTCATACCAGCGGCCAGGGTCCTCATTCGGCAGCGCCTCCGGATTTGCGGGACGTTTCGGGAACTGCTTGATGAATCCCTCGAAGACGAGCGGCTGCCCATCCGGGGCCTTCAGCGTCACGGCGACCGCGTCCGCCTTCAGGGACTCTTCCAGATTGGACGCACCGGCAGGAGCCGCTTCGGGCTTCTTCTCTCCCTGCCCTCCGGCGAACACGAGGCCTGCAGCCAGCAGGCACAGACCCACTACCAACAGTGCTCTTCTCATTACGAACCTCCTCTTCCCCGTTTCCTGTTTGAACCCCATGCGGCGTGGGGGAGCCGCCTGCGGTTTTCTACTCGACTTCGTGAATCGTCCCGATCGGTTCCGACAACACCTCGACGCCCGCCTGTCTGACCACGACACCGGTCTCCCAGCGTATCCCGAAGCTCTTGGTGGTCACGAAGGTGTCTACCTGGAAGGTCATGTTCTCCTTGAGGCGATAGTTCGAACTGGTTTCCATCCACGGCGGCTCCACCTCGATGAGGCCGGTGCCGTGACACGGACCGTAGAGGTAGCAGTCGCCGAATCCGTGACTCTTGAAGTACTCGACGTAGCGCCTAGCCACGTCGCCGGCGGGGACTTCGGCTCTGAGCTGCTCGTAGGTCCAGCGATGAGCATCGAGCCCGAACTCCACGACCTCCCGCTTCCTGCCTGCCAGCTTGCCCATGCTTATGGGAATGCCGATGCTGGGAGAGTAGCCTTCAATTTTCGCGGAGAGGTTGAGCTGGACGATGTCTCCCTTCTGGATTTCTCGATAGGTCGAGCGGGAAATCGCATGACGCGTGGACTTCTCGCTGAAGACGTACATCGGAAGGCCTTCGTACTCCGCCCCGTGCTCGTAGATCGTCTTCTGGGCAATTCCGACGAGCTGCAGCTCCGTCATCCCAGGCCTGATGTGATCGATCACCTCCTGGGTCGCGATCTTGGTGACTCGGAGCCCCTCGCGGATGCACGCCAGCTCGTTCTCGGACTTGACGGACCGCAGCTCGACCATGATCTCGTCCGCCCGGACGATCTCGGCATCCGGGAAGCACTCCCGAAGCCCGGCCAGCTGGATCGGATTGGTTACCAAGTAGCCCCCAACGCCGATTCTCAGCTTCTTGCCGCCCACTCCCAGGAACTTGAACACGTCGGTGTATCTCGAGGCCTTGAACTCCGGGTAGGCGGGATCGGCCGACTCCCGGTATTCCATCATGCAGAAGATGTCCGGCACCTTGCTTCTGTCGGCAGCGTACTCGGAGCTTTCGGGACCCACCATCAGGGCGACCCTGTTGGCCGGGCTGATTGCGACCCCCGCGGTTTCGAACAGAGGCCAGAAATTGCTGAAGTATCGTACGTTGGCATAGTCGGCCTCGGTAGAATTGACAATGAGTACGTCGAGTCCCCTGGCGCCGGTCAGTTCAGCCGCCCGCTTGGCCCGTGCCTTGAATTCGGAATCAGGTATCGTCACGCGTCGCATTGGATTCTCTCCTCAAGAGCTATTGTCAACGTTGTCGGCATCGATTATCATCCTAACATAGATTTCCGGCTTGTCAATCTTTTTCTGGCTGATTCGGCCATCACCGTCACTCCGCGGAGGACGGGTGCGGGCTCCGGCCGAAGCGCGGGAGAGGACAGTTGATTACACTGAAGAGCATCGCAGAAGAGAGTGGCTTTTCGATCAAGACCGTCTCGCGGGCCATCCACGATCACCCGGACATCAATCCCAGGACCCGGGCGCGGATCATGCACATCGTGGACCGCTACGGCTACTCGCCGAACTGGGCGGCGCAGAGCCTGAGGAGCCAGAAGACTCACACGATTGGATTCGTGGTCCCCAATCTCACAAACGGCTTCTTCGGCGAAGTCGGCATCACGGTCGATACGTTCTTCCGGAGGAATCACTACAGCACCCTTATCTGCTTCACCTCAAACAACCATCAAAACGAGATCGAATCTTTAAAGTCCCTCATAAGCAAGAACATCGATGGGATCATCTTTGCCCCCATCGGTCACGCCGGGGACTACTTCGCCAAGGTGCCTAGGTTGGCCAAGAAGCCCCTGGTGATCATCGACAATACGTGCGAGGGCATCGACGCCAACTACGTCCTGCACGACAACGTCCACGGGGCAGGCTTGCTGGTGGAACACCTGATCGAACACGGGCACAAGCGGATCGCATGCGTGACGGGACCGATCGACGAAACCTCCGGCGGCGAGCGAATGGAAGGGTACAGAAGAGCCCTCGAGCGTCGAGGGCTGGCGTTCGATGACTCGCTCGTCCGCGTCACCAACTGGGAGATCTCCGGAGGAGACGAGGCCGTGAGAGGCTTGTTCGAGAGCTCCTCGCGGCGACCCACGGCGATCTTCTTCGCGAACTCTCAGCTGCTCCTTGGCGGCTACAAGGCTTCGAATCAGCTCAATCTTCGCATCCCCGAGGACGTGGCTGTGGTCTCGTTCGACCCGCCTCACGTGATTGATTCGCTGGTGCCGAGGCCCACGACACTCGATCGTTTCGAGGAAAGGATCGGTTCGACGGCGGCCAAGCGCTTGCTCGACTTGATCACAGGCCAAACAGCGGCTCAGCGAAGGACAGTGCGCATCCGCCAGAAGCTCAATCTGGGGACGTCCTGCGGCTGCCCCGCCTCCCGTTGACTCCACTTCCGCGAGTGGACCCGGCTGCTGCCTTCTTCGTGTCCCGCCAATTCTCGCTGCATCATACCGCTCCCGCCCCCCGCCGCAACAATCCGGTTGCCGCCGCCCCTGCCCTGTGAGTAAGTTTCTGTCAGTCCGCAGCCCGTCCGGGCGTAAGTCGGGAG
>JAFGFV010000363.1 GCA_016930895.1 Spirochaetales bacterium
GCGTACGAGCTCGGGTTCGTGAAGATGAAATAGACGTCCTTCACGGCACTGCCGAGGTCGAGGGTGTATCCGAAACTCTCCGCTGCGGCGCCGAGGTGAAACACTTCATCGCCGGCGCCGGAGTACGTGTCGGTGTACTCGGGCGGCGGGCCCTCCTGCCTGCAACCGACCGCGAGCACCGCAAGAACGACCAGCCAGGCCACTGCGAGCTGCTTCATGGACGATCCCTCCGTTCAAGAAAGGATTCTCGGCGTCCCTGCCCCGTCGGCCGGGTTCCGTTTTTCGGAGTCCGCCGTCGATTCGCTACGCTAAATCATATCCCCGCCGCAGACAACGCACGTTGATTTCGTTGAGGGCCCGGTTGCGGGCGGAGACCGCTTTCTCGAGGGAACCGATGAGCGAATCCAGGGAAGCGATCTCGGGTTTGAGCCTGACCAGCAGCCCCAGGGTCACCATGTTGGCCGCCCGGGTGCTGCCCTCCTCCTGGGCGATCTCGTTGGCGGACACCGCGAAGGCCTCGAGGTCCTTGCGGGAGGGCTCGATCTCGATCAGCGAGGAGTTGTAGATCAGCAGCCCCCCGTCCTTCATGGCAGGCTCGAACTTGACCAGGGAGGGCTGATTCATGATCACGCAGATCGACGGGTGCGGAACCATCGGCGAGGCGATTTCCCGGTCCGATACCACCACGGAGCAGTTGGCCGTCCCGCCCCGCATCTCCGCGCCGTAGGCGGGAATGTGGGAGACCTGCCGGCCCTCCCGCATGGCCGCCAGGCACACGATCATGCCCGAGAGGATGATGCCCTGTCCGCCGAACCCTGCGAAGATGATCTCTTCCCGCATCTGCTGTGTCCTCTCTCTACCGGTCGCGGAAATTGCCCAGGGGATAGTAGGCGACCATGGTCTCCCCCACCCACTCGGCGGCCTTGGCCGGGCTCACCCCCCAGTTGGTCGGACACATGGACAGAAACTCCACGAAGGAGTATCCCTTGCCGTCCACTTGGTTCTGGATGGCCTTGCGGATGGCCTTCTTGGCGCGCAGGACGTTGCGCACGTTGTCCACGGCGCAGCGCTCGATGAACACCGGGGCTTCCAGGGTGGCGAGCAGCTCGCAGGCCCGAATCGGGTAGCCGGCTTCCGCCGGGTCTCGCCCAAAGGGGGAGGTTTTGGTCTTCTGGCCCGCCAGGGTGGTGGGGGCCATCTGCCCGCCGGTCATGCCGTAGATGGCGTTGTTCACGAACAGTACGGTGATGTTCTCCCCCCGGTTGGCCGCGTGGATGGTCTCCGCCGTGCCGATGGCCATCAGGTCCCCGTCCCCCTGGTAGGAGACGACGATGCGGTCCTTGAGCACGCGCTTGAGCCCGGTGGCCACCGCAGGGGCCCGTCCGTGGGCAGCCTCCAGGCCGTCGGTGTTGATGTAGTTGTAGATGAGCACCGAGCATCCTACCGGGGCCACCACGATCGTCCGCTCCCGGATACCCAGCTCGTCGATGACCTGCGCCAGGAGCTTGTGGATGATCCCGTGCCCGCAGCCGGGGCAGTAGTGGGTGGGAACGTCCTTGAGGCCCTCGGGACGGTCGTATACGAGCTTGAACTCCGCCTCTTCGCTACGCATAGCTCTTGACCTTGTCCACGATCGCTTCCTCCTCCACCAGCATGCCCCCGACCCGACCGTAGAAGTCGGTGGGAGTGCGCTCTCCAAGGGCCAACCGTACATCCTCGATCATCTGCCCCGCGTTCATCTCCACCACCAGTACGTGTTTCGCCGAGCCGGCTGTCTGCCGCAGCGCCTGGTAGGGGAAGGGCCAGAGGGTGATCGGCCGAAACAGCCCGATCCGCACCCCCTGACCGCGCAGGGTATGCACCGCCGCCTTGGCGATCCGGGCGGACAGCCCGAAGGCCACCAGGAGCACCTCCGCGTCCTCGCATCGGTAGGTCTCGAAGCGCACCTCCCTGGCTTCGACCTGGCGGTAGGTCTCCAGCAGACCCAGCACGATCTGCTCCAGGCCGTTCTCGGGGCTCAGCCGCAACGAGGCGATGTAGCGCGCTTCCCGCCCCTCGCACCCGGTGATGCTCCAGGAGGACTTGTCGAAGCTCTTGCCCGTCGGCTCGGGCAGGATCACGGATTCGGACATCTGGCCGATATAGCCGTCCCCCAGGATCATGGCCACCATCCGGTAGGTATCCGCCAGTTCAAAGGCCAGCACGGTCAGATCCGCCAGCTCCTGGACCGAGGAGGGGGCCAGGACGATGTTGTGGTAGTCCCCGTGCCCGCCCCCTTTGGTGGCCTGAAAATAGTCCCCCTGGGCACCGGCTATGTTCCCCAGCCCGGGGCCTCCGCGCATCATGTTGACCACCACCGCCGGCAGCTTGCATCCCGCGAGGTAGGAGATCCCTTCCTGCTTGAGGCTGATCCCCGGGGAGCTCGAAGAGGTCATGACCCGGGCCCCGGCGGCCGCGGCGCCCATGACCATGTTGATCGAGGCCAGCTCGCTCTCGGCCTGGAGAAAGGTGCCGCCCACGTCCGGCAAACGTCTGGCCATGTAGGCGGCCAGCTCGTTCTGCGGCGTGATGGGGTACGCGAAGTAGTAGCGGCAGCCGGCGATGACCGCCGCCTCGCCGACCGCGTCGTTGCCCTTCATCAGGATCGCGTCAGCCATTGCTCTTGCCCCCAGCTCGGGGTCCGCCTCCCGCCCCGGCGCCCGCCGGCGCGGTCACCCGACGCCAGATGCGGATCGCCGCGTCTGGACAGATGACGGCGCAGGACATGCAGGCAGTGCAGCGGTCGGGGTCGAAGCACTCCGCGTAGTGATAGCCCTTGCGGTTGAACTGATCGGACATCCTCAGGATGCTTTCGGGGCAGACCACGGTGCACAGCTCGCAGCCCTTGCACCGTTCTCGGTCTATCTCCGGTCTTCCTTTGCCCAAGGGACGCTCCTTATCGCTAATCCGTTGCTGGTCAGGGAAATCGACTTTGCGCTTCCAGAATACCAGACCCGGCAGCTGCTTACAACCCCAGCTGCTTTTTGAGCTCTGCCAGGCTCTCGGCCTTCATGCCGAAGGTGTGCTCCTCCGCCGGGAACTTCTCGGCCTGCACGTCGGCAATGTAGGACTTGACCGCGTCGATCTGCGTGCCCCAGAGGTCCGCGTACACCTTGACGAACTTGGGGGTGAAACGTCGAAACAGCCCCACCATGTCGTGCAGGACGAGCACCTGCCCGTCGCACTGGAGCCCGCCGCCGATGCCGACGGTCGGGATCTTGACCTTC
The DNA here is from genome assembly GCA_016930895.1 of Spirochaetales bacterium. The sequence continues at coordinate 3,267 of JAFGFV010000363.1, forward strand.
TGGGTGATCAGGGCGGCCAATTCCCGGGGGATCGCCTCCAGGATCAGGGCGAAGGCCCCCGCCTGTTCCAGGGACACCGCGTCGTCGAAGACCTTGCGGGCCTGATCGATGGACTTGCCCTGCACCTTGAAGCCACCGAGCAGGGCCGCGGTCTGGGGAGTCAGTCCGATGTGTCCGAACACCGGGATGCCCGCCCTGTGGACCGCCGCCACGACGTCCGCCACCTCCTGCCCGCCCTCGAGCTTGACCGAGTCCGCCCCGCCGTCCTTGTACAGGATGCCGGCGTTGGTCACCGCCTGCTCGATGGAGATGTTGTACGACATGAAGGGAAGGTCCGAGACCACGTGGGCACGCCGGGCGGCGCGGACCACGGGCTTGGTGTGCATCAGCATCTCTTCCATAGTGACCGGCACGGTGTCCTTGTACCCCAGCTCGACCATGCCGAGGGAATCCCCGACCAGGATGATGTCGATGCCCGCCTGGTCCACGATCAGCCCCTGGGGATAGGAATAGGCGGTGATCATCGAGATCTTTTTCCCCTCTTGCTTCATCCGCCACAGGTCCGCGATGGTGAGTTTCTTGACCTCTTCGCTCATTTCCAGTGATTCCTCATCTCTTCTGCGTTGTGATTTGTCCCAGTGACGCCCCTGAGTATTACCCGAAATCCCCCGGATGTTCAACAAACCCGCCTCCGTTTCCTCGTTGACAATTCCTCCGCCTCCTCTTATCGTAGCAACTCATGAATCAAACAGCTGACAGTGGTGCCATAACCGACGTTCCCGGCATCGAGGTGGGCCACGCCCAGGACCTCGAGGCCGGCAGAGGATGCACGGTGGTGATCTGCCGGGCGGGGGCCGTGGCCGGGGTGGCCGCCCCGGGAGGGGCCCCGGGCACCCGGGAGACCGACGCCCTGCGCCCGGAGAACGTGGTAGAGCGGGCCCACGCCGTGCTCCTGAGCGGGGGCAGCGCGTACGGTCTGAATGCGGCCGGGGGAGTCATGCGATACCTCGAGGAGCAGGGGATCGGCTACGACATCGGGGTTGCCGTGGTCCCCATCGTTCCGGCGGCGGTGCTCAATGACCTGGCCTTCGGAGACCCAAAGGTCCGGCCGGACGCGGACATGGGCTACCGGGCCTGCCGACAGGCCTCCCCGCGGGAGCGCTCCCAGGGCAACGTAGGCGCCGGGGTTGGGGCCTGCATCGGGCGCCTGGCAGGCAACGCCAGGGGAATGGTCAAGGGCGGCGTGGGTACGGCCAGCCTTTCCGTGGGAGAGCTGATTGTGGGGGCCATCGTGGCGGTCAACTGCAACGGCGACGTGTCCGACCCCGAGACCGGGGAGGTGCTGGCCGGCACCCTCAACCCCGAGCGAACCGCCGTGGCAGGGGCGCGCCGCCTGCTCACCACCGAGAACGAGCAGTTCAAGGAGGGATTCCCGACCAACACCACCATCGGCGTGGTGGCCACCAACGCCGCGCTGAGCAAGGCCACAGCCACCCGGGTGGCCATGATGGCCCAGGACGGCTTCGCCCGCACCATCCAGCCGATCCACACCCTGGGCGACGGGGACGTGAGCTTCTGCCTGTCCGCTGGGGCCCTCCGGGCCGACGTGAACCGCGTCGGGGCCATCGCCGCCTGGGTCATGGCCCAGGCGGTGGTGAACGCGGTGCGGGCGGCGGAGTCCCTGCTCGGCGTGCCGGCTTACCGGGACCTGGCCGGCAAGCCGGGGGGTGCGTCGTGACCGTTGGCATCGTAGGCGCGGGGGCCATGGGCTCCCTGTTCGGCGGCCGCCTGGCCCAGGCGGGGGTGGAGGTCATCCTGTTCGACATCAACGAGGCGCACGTGACGGCCATCCAACGGGAGGGCCTCAGGATCGAGGAGCTCGCCACGGGCAAGACCGAAGTCGCGAGGCCCCGGGCTACCTCCGAGGCGGAGGAGCTGCGGGACGCGGACTACCTCCTGGTCTTCGTGAAGTCCGCAGCCACGGCCGTCGTGGCCGAGCGCTTCGCCTCCCTGGCGGGCCCGCAGGCGGTCGCGGTGACCGTACAGAACGGCCTGGGCAACGAGGGGATCCTCAAGTCCCATTTCAGGGCCTCCCGGACAGCCGCCGGGGTCACGGCCCAGGGTGCTACCTTCGTGGGACCCGGGCACATCCGCCACGCCGGGAGGGGACCGACCCACCTGTGCATGTCCGACCGCCACAACGAGCGCCTGGACCCCCTGGTCGACGCGCTGAACCGCGCGGGCCTGGACACCGCCATCGAGGACAACATCGAAAACCTGATCTGGAGCAAGCTGATCATCAACGTGGGCATCAACGCCCTGACCGCCCTGGTCGGGGTCCATAACGGGAAGCTCCTCGAGTGCGACGAGACCCTGGCGCTCATGGCCGACCTGGTGGAGGAGGCGGTGGCGGTGGCGCGGGCCAAGGGGATCACCCTGACCTACGAGGACCCCCTGGGGCGGGTCAAGGAGGTGGCCGAAAAGACCGGGCGCAACCGCTCCTCCATGCTCCAGGACTTCGACAACCGGCGTGGCACGGAGATCGAGTTCATCAACGGCGCCGTGGTCCGGGAGGCGGAGGCGCTGGGGATACCGGCCCCGGTCAACCGGAGCGTGACCCGCCTGGTCAAGGCCGTCGAGGCGCGTTTCCGCCGCGAGCAGGGCTGACCGGGGCTGCAGCGCCGTGCCCGTACGCTACGTCTGGTTCGACCTGGGATACACCCTGATCTACATGCAGCGGGAGCTGACCTACGGCAAGGCCCTGAAGGAGCTGGGCTATGACATTCCCGCGGAGACCCTGGCCGAGACCTTCCACTTCGTGGACAAGTACTTCATGCGCGAGTTCCCGGGGGTGTTCGGGAACTTCGTGTACTCCCCGATGCCCTGGTACATCGGCGTGGCGAACTACCGCCTCGGCGTGCGGGCCAACTTGTGTGACCTGGCCTCCCGCTGGATGGAGCTGCAGCGGGAGACCAAGCCCTATTGGCTACCGTACCCGGAAACCCACCCCGTCCTGGAGGAGCTGGCCCGCCGCTCCCTCGGAGTCGGGCTGATCTCGAACTGGGACCACACGGCCCGCAAGATCCTGGACCGCCTCGATCTCAGCCGCTTCCTCGATCCGATCATCGTCTCCATGGAGGTCGGCCACGCCAAGCCGTCGGAACGGATCTTCCGCATCGCCCTGGAGCAGGCGGGTGTGGCCGCCGAGCAGTGCCTGTACGTGGGGGACAACTACTACGACGACGCCCTCGGGGCCCGAAAGGTGGGCATGAGGCCGCTCATCATCAACCGCTACGGACGCCTGGGGATCGAGGAAATCC
>JAFGFV010000364.1 GCA_016930895.1 Spirochaetales bacterium
GATTCGGGGGTTGTCGCTGAACACCAGGGTCAGCACGCGGGTGATGACCTCGTGGGAGGTGTCTGCGTCCAGGCTCCCGAGGATCTCCACGATCGCATTCTCGTCCTCTACCTTGAAATAGTCCTCCAGCACCTGGATTGCGTAGTCGTCCCGCAGGGCCAGCAGGGCCAGCAAGGCGTCGATGCGCACGGCTTCGGTCTTGTCTTCCAGCAGGATGTAAAGCCGGCTGGTGAGAACGTCGATCGGCAGGTTGCGCTCGCGCTTGACCAGGTCCCGGATCGTCCGGATCCCGAGGCGCCGCACGGCCACGTCCTCGCTGCCGGTCAGTTCCACGAGGGGCTGAAGCACGGTGGAGTCGCCGTAGCGAGCGATGATGGCGCTGAGCTGGCGCTTGTGCTCCTGGCTCAAGTGCGGGAGCCGCATCGCCTTGATGAGCGGGGGCAGCACGCCCGACACCCCCCCCAGCTCCATGACCCCCAGAGAGTTCACGATCACCCCCTGAATCCGCGGCCCCACCTTGGGGTCCCCGAGGAGGCGAAGCATGGGATTGAGGAAGAGCTTGGGGGGCAGGTAGCGGGCCCCGCGCACGTAGCCGGCGACGGAGTGCGCGTTCTTGACCGGCTCCGCGAAGAAGATCTTGGCCTGCTCGATGGCGGTGCGGTTCAGGAGCTGGCAGAGGGTCACCACGCAGGTCTGCTCGAGGTACGGGATGCGCTCCAGGCGGGAGTAGTTGAAGATCTCCAGGATCTTCTTGCCGGAGTTGCGGATGTCCAGGGTCCCGATGACTCGGATCAGACGATTGAGCCGGCGCATGAGCGCCGGGTTGTTCTGGTTGACCTTCGCGAGGGTGTGGTAGGTATTGAGCCGCACGCTGCGGTCATCGTTGTCGAAGAGCTGGCGCGTAGCCTCAAAGCGGTTGCGCTCGTCCTCGGTGGCCCAGATCATGCGCTCCCGGATGCGGTCGACCAACGGCCCCGGGTGCTCGTTGCTGTCGACCTTGAAGAACGCCGCCACTTCCTGGAGCAGCTCAGCGGTTCCGTACTGCTCGAGCGCCTTGGCCAGGAGCACCGCCAGCAGGGCCTCCTTCTGCTTGACCCCCTGGAGCGACACGGTCTGCTGTCGGATCTTGGCGAACACGGCTTCCAGGTTGGTGGCCGTGGCGAAGATGAACTCGTTGAGCAGGAGCGGAGAGTCCTTCCTGACGTCCGCAATGATCGCCGCCAGCAGGTCCCCGTTCAGGGCTTCCGTGTCCGGATCCACGTAGGGGACGCGCAGCAGGAGCCTGAACATGCGCGGCAGGTTCTGGATGCGTCCCTTGTAGTTGGTCAGGGACAGGAGGAAGGAGGTCGTGGCCCTGGCATCGACGCTCTGCAGGGTGTCGACCACGTAGTTCTGCTGCGGGCTCGTCGTCTTGAGCTCGTACGCACATAGAAAGAAGCCAAGGGTGGTGGGGTCGAACTGGGCGACCTTGTTCTGGAAGTGTTCGACGAAACTGCCCGGCTCCTCCCCGCTCATCTCGAGGATCTTGTTGAAGATCAGGCGCTGCACCTCCGGCTGGGTCGCCAGGAGGTTGTTCTTGACGTGCTCGAACTCCGCGGCCTCCAGCAGGCCCAGCAGGATCGGCTCGTCGTAGCCCTTCCCGAGCCCAGTGTCCATCAGCACCGCGATGTTGAGCTCCCGGCTCTTGGGGTGTAGCGGGGATATCCGGTTGATCGCCTTGAGTATCTCCCGGCGGATCTCGGTCTGCTGGAACACAGCGAAGTACTTGTAGAGGTTCTCGATGGCCGAGGGAGTGTTGATCGCCGCCAGGGTCCGGATCGCCGCGATCTTCTGCTCGGTGTTCCCCTGCTCGGCCAGTCGATACAGGTGGGGGATGGCCGCATCGTTTCCGATCGAGCCCGAAGAGGCGATGGCGGTCTGGCTGACCTCCGGGTCCGGGTCGTAGAAGTAGCGGATCAGGAGATTGAAGATCCGCTCGTCGTAGAAGTGCTTGAGCAGGGCAAGGATCGTGACCTTAACGACCCGCGGGAGCTCGGGAGCGTCTCTCTTGCTGGCTGCCTGTGTTTTCGCCACTGCCGCGCGGGCTGCGGGAGCCTGGACTGTGCTCATATCAGGATGATAGTTCGACGATGGCTAGTGTAGCGGATCGAGTTTTCGATGTCAACGTGAGCCCGACCTCGGGTAGCCGGGCCGCCGGCGGCCGGGCCCCGTGGGCCGCGCCGCGCGGCGCGCTTTTGACACGGGCGGGGGCTTCGGGATACTATTCCCGGCATGGAACGGCACGAGGAGCTCGGCAGCATCGAGGAGATTCTGGACTTCGCGATCGCGCGGGAACGGGAAGCCCAGCAGATGTATCTGGCCTACGCCGGCAGCACGGAGCGCAAGGCCTTCCGGCAGCTGCTGCTGTCTATGGCCCAGATGGAGAGCGAGCATGAGCGCAAGCTCACCAGCCTGCGCAGCTCCGGCGGCACAGAACGGCTCTTCCGCCCCCTCGCGGGCGCCGACCAGAGGCTCGACGAGCTTCTGGTGCCCGTAGCCTTTTCACCGGACATGGAGTACGCAGACTTCCTGATCCTGGTGATCCGGAAAGAGGGGGAGGCCGAGAAGCTGTACGCGCAGCTGGCTTCGGCGGCCCAGGACGGCGGAGCCGCCGAGTTGTTCCGAACGCTGGCGGGGGAGGAGCGGACCCACAAGGCGTGGGCCCAGGAGCGGTACGACCGGGACGTGCTGACCGAAAACTGACAGCGTCGCGGCTGGACTCCGAGCCTTGACACCCCTTCTTCTTTGTCCGTAACATTGCCCGATTTCTCGAAACGTATTGCTTCGCGGCATCGGCACGGGAACCATCGGACCATCAGGCGTCAAGGAGAGGACAGGTTGTACAAGCCGGTAGACCCCAAGGCGAGCTTTCCCGCAGTGGAGGCGGAGATTCTCCGCTTCTGGGAGGAACGCGACATCTTCAAGAAGTCGATCCGCCAGAGGGACGGCCGGGAGGAGTACGTGTTCTACGACGGGCCTCCC
>JAFGFV010000365.1 GCA_016930895.1 Spirochaetales bacterium
CCGCAAGATCGGCACCCAGGGCAGCCCGGGCACCAAGATCTTCTCCCTGGTCGGCAAGATCAACAACACCGGCCTGGTGGAGGTGCCCATGGGCATCACCCTAAAGGAGATCATCTTCGACATCGGCGGCGGCATTCCCTTGAACCGCAAGTTCAAGGCCGTGCAGACCGGCGGCCCTTCGGGCGGGTGCATTCCGGAGAACCTCCTGGACCTGCAGGTAGACTACGACGAGCTCACCAAGGTCGGCTCCATGATGGGTTCCGGGGGCATGATCGTCATGGACGAGGATACCTGCATGGTGGACGTGGCCCGGTACTTCACCCAGTTCCTCAAAGGGGAGTCCTGCGGCAAGTGCGTGCCCTGCCGGGAGGGGGTCAAGCGGATGTCCGAGATCCTCGAACGCATCTGCGCAGGGCAGGGGCGCCCGGAGGACCTGGACACCCTGGAGGAGATGGGCGCGTATCTCAAGGACACGGCCCTGTGCGCCCTGGGCTCCACCGCCGCCAACCCGGTGCTCACCACGCTCAAGTACTTCCGCCACGAGTACGAGAGCCACATCTACGAGCACTACTGCCCCTCCGGGGTCTGCAAGAACCTGTTCCGATTCGAGATCGATCCGGAAGCCTGCACGGGCTGCATGGCCTGCGCCAAGGTGTGTCCGGTCCAGGCCATCAGCGGCGAGCGCAAGGCGCCGCACCACATCGACCAGGACAAGTGCATCAAGTGCGGGGAGTGCTACAAGACCTGCCGTTTCGACGCGATCCGCAAGGCCCGCGTGCCGGTGGCGATTGCTTGAGCCCCGCGGGGCGATAGAGAGGAATGCGATGAGTCAACCAGCAGACAACGGCAAGGAAAGCTTCAACATAACCGTCGACGGACGGGAGCTCACGGCCCAGCGGGGCGAAACCATCCTCGAGGTCTGCAAGCGCAACGGCATCTCGATCCCGACCCTGTGTTACCACAGCGCCCTCGAGGCCCACGGGGGATGCCGGCTCTGCATCGTCGAAGCCGTGACGGGCAAGCGCACCCGTATGGTCACCTCCTGCAACTACGAGGCGTCGGAGGGCCTGGAGGTCCGCACGGCGAGCGAACGGGTCCACAGGAGCCGCCGGCTCACGGTGGAGCTGCTGCTCGCGCGCTGCCCGGAGGCGAAGGTCCTCCAGGACCTGGCCCAGGAGTACGGCATCGAGGAACCGCGTTTTCCCAAGGAGAACGACGACTGCATCCTGTGCGGTCTGTGCGTGCGCATCTGCCGGGAGCGCATGGGAGCCGCCGTGGCGGATTTCGTGGGCCGCGGCCCGACCATGCGGGTGGACACCCCTTACCACCGGGGCAGCGAGGTCTGCCTGTCCTGCGGGGCCTGCGAGAGCGTCTGCCCCACCGGCTCGATCCGCCTGAAGACCGTCTACCCCCGCACCCCGGCCAAGCTCCTGTCCAGCTTCGAGATGGGCCTCAAGGCCCGCCCGTCCGTGTACATCCCCTTCGCCCAGGCCCTGCCCAACGTGCCGGTCATCGACCGGAACAACTGCGTGCACTTCCAAACCGGGGCCTGCGGGATCTGCCAGGAGGTCTGTCCGGTCCAGGCCATCGACTACAGCCAGCAGGACCGGGAGACCACGATCGAGGCCGGCGCCGTGATCCTGGCTCCGGGCTTTTGCCTCTACGATCCCGCCCAGAAGCCGGAATACGGCTACGGGACCCTCCCTAACGTGGTCTCGAGCCTGCAGTTCGAGCGGATCCTCTCGGCCAGCGGCCCCTGCGCGGGCAAGGTCGTCCGCCCCTCCGACGGGCACAAGCCCGCCCGGGTGGCCTTCATCCAGTGCGTGGGAAGCCGTGACAAGGAGCACAACTACTGCTCCTCGGTGTGCTGCATGTACGCGATCAAGGAAGCCATCATCGCCATGGAGCACGAGCCCGATCTGTCCTGTGAGATCTTCTACATGGACATCCGGGCCCACGGCAAGGGCTTCGACGAGTACTACGAGCGGGCCAAGAACCTGGGTATCCGCTTCACCCGGTGCCGGCCTTCCAAGGTCCTGCCGGCGGGGACCAACGACAATCTCCAGATCGGATACGTGGACGAGGAGACCCAGGAATACCGCACCCGGGAGTTCGACATGCTGGTGCTGTCCGCGGGGCTTCAGCCCCCGGCCCAGGCCCGGGAGATGGCGGCCACCTTCGGCATCGAGCTCAACGAGCACGGCTTCGCCCGCACCCGTCCCTTCGACGCGGTGGCCACCACCCGGGACGGGGTGTACGTGTGCGGCCCCTTCGCCCAGCCCAAGGACATCCCCGAAACGGTGGTGGAGTCCTCCAGCGCCGCGGCCCGGGCCATGGTTTCCCTGGCCTCGGTGCGCGGGACGGAAGTCACCAAGCGCGAGCTGCCTCCCGAGCGCAACGTCGCCGGCGAGCCGCCCCGTATCGGGGTCTTCGTCTGTCACTGCGGCCTGAACATCGGCGGGGTGGTCGACGTACCCTCGGTGGCCGAGTACGCCCGCCGCCTGCCCCGGGTGGCCTTCGCCATGGACAACATGTATACCTGCTCCTCGGACACCCAGGAAGTCATCAAGGAGAAGATCCACGAGCACAACCTGAACCGGGTGATCGTGGCCTCCTGCTCACCCCGGACCCACGAGCCGTTGTTCCAGCAGACCATCCGGGAGGCGGGCCTGAACCCGAACCTCTTCGAGATGGCCAACATTCGGGACCAGTGCTCCTGGGTGCACATGCACGAGCACGAGGAGGCTACCCTCAAGAGCAAGGACCTGGTGCGCATGGCCGTGGCCAAG
>JAFGFV010000366.1 GCA_016930895.1 Spirochaetales bacterium
CCCTGCCAGTCCAGGTTGGCCGTCGGTTCGTCGAGCACCAGGACCCGGGGCTGCAGGCTCAGCGCCGCCGCCACGGCCAGACGCTGCCTCTCCCCGGCGGAAAGGCCCTGGGTCAGGCGCCCGGTCAAGTGGCTGATTCCGACGGCTCCCATGGCCCAGGCCACCCGTCGGTCCACTTCGTCGCCCGGAAGGCCCAGGTTTCGGGGCGCAAAGGCCACCTCCTCCTCCGCCACCCCGTGGAACAGCTGGGCCGAGGGGTCCTGGAAGACGATCCCGATCTGCCCGGCCAGGGCATGCACGGGGCGGGTCCGAGTATCGCTTCCGAACACCGCCACGCTGCCCTCCAGGTCCGCGGCCCGGGCATGCGGGATCAGGCCGCAGGCCGCCAGGGCGAGAGTGCTCTTGCCGCACCCGCTGGGGCCCGTGACGAGCACGAACTGCCCCGGTTCAATCGCCACCGTCAGGTTCCGCAGCGCCTCGCGGCCGTCGTAGCGGATGGTGACATCCCGCAGGGCAAGCGCGGGGGCCAGGGCCACTGGAGCCGCAGACGCCCGGGGCGCAGACGCCCGGGGCGCAGGCGCGCCCAGGCTCTTGATGATCAGCCGCTCGCTCATAGCCGCCTCTCCCGACGGGTGGCCAACCCGGCATCCCGCCCCCTCTCGGCCTGCGCGCACTCAGCGCACCGGCCGTACACCACGAGCTGCTTGCCCTCGACCCGCACCCCGGGGGGGACCTCCACGTGGGGGAGCCGCTGTCCGATGAGGCAGGACATGTGCCCACAGGTCAGGCACAGGAAGTGGGGATGATCTCCCGGGCAGCCCCGGGTGTCCGGGCGATGGGCGCAGTAGCGCCAGGCCCCGTCGATCCCCTCCACTGCGTGCGCCAGCCCCGCCACGCGCAGGCGGTTGAGCGTGCGGTACAGGGTGACCCGGTCGCAACCGGCCAGCTCGGGGATCGCAGCCAGCTGGGATTGGGAAATCGGATGACCCGTGCGGATGAGAGCGTCGAGGACCTGCACCCTCACGGTCGTCACCCGCTCTCCCGAATGGCGCAGCAATTCCGCAGCATTCATGGCGCCCACAGCCTATCACGACTGCCGGGACTTTTGCAACAATGTTGCAGTAGATCCGCGGGGCCGCCGAATCGCCCCGCCGCGTCGGAGAGGGATGCCCCGGTCCAGTGGACGCAACGCGGGCCGGAGTGGTACAAGAACAGGTACGGGGAGGTGCCACGGTGAGCGCAGAGAGCGACAGCGGGCGGTGTGAGCAGGTGCGGCGGGCCATACACCGCCGGTGGCCCGACTACGTGCCCCTCCTGTTCTTCAACCAGGACAAGGACCAGTCGGACATTGTGGTCGTGGACGTGGTGCGGCACTTCTTGGGGGCGGCCGAGGACCGCTCCGAGTGGGGCTTCTCCTGGGAGAAGCTCGACCGCACCATGGGTCAGCCCCGGGAACCGCTCCTGCCGGACTGGGGGCGCCTCCCGCGCCTGGCACTGCCGGACCCTGACGACCCCGAGCGCTTTTGCCATGTCCCAAAGCTCATGCGCAAGTACGGCGAACGCTACTATTTGGCCAGCCTGGTGCTTACAGGCTTCACGGTGATGAGCTTCCTGAGGGGCTTCGCCAACCTGCTGGTGGACCTGGCCGAGGAGCGCGCGGAGGTCTCGCTCCTGGCCGACCGGGTCTTCGGCTTCGAGGAAGAGGTGATCCGCCGCCTGCCCGCTCAGGGGTTCCACGGCGTGGCCTTCTACGACGACTGGGGTACCCAGGAGAATCTGATCCTCTCCCCGGATCTGTGGCGCCGGCACTTCCGGGAGCGCTATCGCCGCCAGTTCGCCCTGGCCCACGAGCTGGGCCTGGACGTGTACTTCCATAGCTGCGGCTACGTGCGGGAGCTGGTTCCGGAGCTGATCGAGATTGGCGTGGACATGCTGAACCTGAGCCAGCCGAACCTCTACGACATCGCAGAGCTCGGCCGGAACTTCGGGGGCCGGGTGTGCTTCGTCTGCCCGGTGAGCTACCAGACCACGGCCATCTCCGGAACGGTCGCGCAGATCTACGCCGACGTGCGCTGCCTGGTGGAACATCTGGGCAGCCACAACGGCGGCCTTATCGGCTACGTGGAGGAGTACAGCTCCATCGGGATGACCGACCAGAACTACCGGGCTTGCATCCGGGCCTTCCGGGAGCTGGGCCGCTACCGGTAGGGCTCGGGTGCGGCTGCTACACGCTGTACCCGGGTATCCGTAATGATCCGTACGCCGCCGATCCGCCCGCAGGCGGCCTTCCGGCGGGAAGGCGGCCGTGGGCCCCATACTGGCGACAGGCCCGGAATCCGTGGTCGCGGAAGTGGCATTCTCGTACTGAAGAACCCCGCCACGAAGCTTCGTCCCCGGCACAGGCGCGTCCAGCGAGTCCAGGGAGCCGCAAGCCTGCCGGCAGGTGACGAAGGGTTCTCGAGTCGGGGGCTATCCATCCGGTCTGCTTTGGGGCCACGATAAAGGCGCGGCGTGCGCTGCGGAAAACTACGGCGAGAGGTGATCCTTCCATGAGAGCGATCGAGATGAGCCGCCCGGGCGGCCCGGAGGTGCTGCAGCCCGTCGAACGGCCCCGGCCCGGGTTGAGCGGACCGTACGACATCCTGGTCAGGCTCCAGGCCGCGGGCGTCAATCCGGTGGACGCAAAGGTCCGCGCCAGGGGCCCAATGCTACCCGAAGGGCTGCCGGCGATCCTGGGCTGCGACGGGGCGGGGGTGGTCGAGGCAGTCGGCAGTGCGGTCGCGCGCTTCCAGCCCGGCGATGAGGTCTGGTTCTGCTGGGGCGGGCTCGGGGGACCCCGCGGCACCTACGCCGAGTATGCGGTAGTGGACAGCCGGGTGGCCCAGATCAAGCCGAGGGCACTCAGTTTCCTCGAGGCAGCCGCGGCGCCGCTCGTGCTCCTGACCGCGTGGGAGGCCTTGCACGACCGGGCACGCCTGAGCGCGGGGCAGCGGGTTCTGATTCACGGCGGCGCCGGCGGTGTGGGCCACGTGGCCATCCAACTGGCCAAGGCGGCCGGGGCCCGAATCTGCACCACGATCAGCGGCCCGGAAAAGGCCGAGTTCACCAGGGTTCTGGGGGCCGAGCGCTGCATCAACTACCGTGAGGAGGACCTGGTGGAGGCTGTCATGGAGTGGAGCGGCGGCCGCGGAGTAGACGTTGCCCTGGATACGATCGGTCCGGAGGTCTTTCGCAGGACGATACCGGCGATGGCCTACTACGGCGATCTGGTGACGATACTGGACCCGGGGCCGGCA
>JAFGFV010000367.1 GCA_016930895.1 Spirochaetales bacterium
CGCCAAGCTGGTCGCGGCCGCCAGGAATCAGCCGGAGCTCGCGGCGCAGCTGTACAGCGCCTCCCTCCTGGCCATCGAAGTCGACACGCAGGCGGAGAAGGAATACCTTCAGGGCCTGGCAGCCGCGCTGGGTCTGGAGCCAGCGGTCACGCAGGCGCTCCACGACGCCGTCGGTCTGCACCTGGGCTGAGCAAGCACTCCGCTCCGAAGGTGTTCTTCACCGTGCTGTCGGTGGCGGCACCGGATGCCCTGTACCCTTCCTGCCGGCGAATCCGTGGGGGCGCCGCGTGATCCGCATTCATCCCTTCGAGCCGCGGCACTGGGGCTCCGTCTGGAGGATTCTGGAGCCCGTGTTTCGCTCCGGGGAGACCTATGCGTTCTCGCCGGACATAGGTGAAGCCGAGGCCCGCCGTCTCTGGATCGGGGTGCCCACCTGCACCTTCGTGGCCCTGGACCCCGACGGGGCGGTGCTGGGCACCTACTACCTCAAGCCCAACCAGCCCGCTCTCGGCGCCCACGTCTGCAACTGCGGCTACGTGGTGGCCCAACAGGCACGAGGCCAGGGTATCGCCTCGACCATGTGCGAGCATTCGCAAGCCGAGGCCCGGGCGCGGGGCTTTCGGGCCATGCAGTACAACCTGGTGGTGTCCGCGAACGAGGGAGCCATCCGCCTGTGGAAGAAGCACGGCTTCACGGTCGTCGGGGTACTGCCGGGCGCCTTCCGGCACGCCCGGCTGGGGTACGTCGACGCCCTGGTCATGTTCAAGCAGCTCCTCGACGCCTGACCGGCCCACACGGGACATCGGCCGCGCAGAGCGGCTCACCCCGTGGCGGCGTCCCGACGATAGACGACCCGGCCGGCAGCAATCGTACACAACAGCCCCAGTTCCCGGTCCAGCACGATCAGATCGGCATCCCGGCCCACGGCAATCTCCCCCTTGTTGAGCCCCAGCAGGCGGGCCGGGTTGGTGGACCAGACCCGGCTGGCGGCCGCCACGTCCTTGCCGAATAGCCGGATCACGTTGCGGAAGCTGTCGATCGGCGTCAGGGCGCTCCCCGCCAGGATCATGTCCCGGTCCGGAAGCCGCACTCCGTCGTTCGGGCTCCCGACCTCGACCTCCCCCCACTCCCCCGGCAGGGTGTACCGCCCCGGGGGCAGCCCGGCGCCGTAGTTGCTGTCGGTGACGAACACCAGCCCCTCCGGGGGTTTGCACCGAAACGCCTTCTCGACCAGCATGGGGTCCACGTGCGTGCCGTCCCCGATGATCTCGCACACCAGGCGGTCTTCGATCAGCAGGTAGTCCACCAGCCCGGGAGCGTAGATGTCCGGGTCCGGGTCGCTCGCCTCCGGGGTGTGGAAGAACACGTCGAACAGATGGGTGACCAGCCTGGCACCCGCCTCGACCGCCGCCCGACCCTCCGCCCGGGTGGCCCGGGTGTGGGCCAGGCTGCACACTATGCCCTGTCCCGACAGCTGCCGGATCGCCTCGGGCGCGCCGGGCAGCTCAGGCGAAAGATCCCAGATCCTGATGAGTCCCCCGCCGGCCTCGAGCAGGAGGTTGGTTGTCTCGGCTTCAATTTGGGCCAGGGCGCTGGCGGACCCGCCGCTGGCCATGGCCAGGTAGGGGGCCTCGAGTCTGAAGCCGCCGACCTGCGGGCTCAGGCGCAGCTCGTCGGTTTCCCGGCGGTGGCGCCGCAGCTGCTCGGCGCTGACTTGCGGAGAGGAAAACAGGGTGGGGAAGAACGTGGTGACTCCCCGCTCCGCCTCGATGCGGGCGTACTCGACCAGCGAGCCGGACCCGGCCGATACGGTGCGGATGCCGTGGGTGTGCAGCTCGATCAGGCCCGGCAGGACCATCGCTCCCCTCGCATCCAACCGCTCAGCGTCACTGCGCCGCTGGCCGGCGCTCGAGCCGGGGCCGAGGGCCGCGATTCGTCCGTCCCGGATCTCCACGTGGAGGGGAGCCAGGCGCCCGTCGGGAAGCAGCACCTGCCCACTCTCAATGACCCAGACGCCACGCTCAGGCATTCTCAGTCCCTCCTGAGAGTGAGCATAGGCAAGTCGCGCGCGCTTGTCGAGGAGGCGCGCAGCAGGAATGAACTCGTCGTGACGGTTACACCACCCGCCGCGATTGGTGTACAATACTCGAGCCTGGGCCCATGCCCCACGCCCGGCCGGGTCAGCCCGACCGCACCGCCAGGACCGAGGGAGCTCACCATGCACATAGACACCATCCTGGATGCCATCGGCGGCACCCCGCTCGTGCGGCTTGCGAAGATGTCCTCCGGCAACGTGTTCGCCAAAGCGGAGTACCTGAACCCTGGCGGGAGCGTCAAGGACAGGGTGGCCAGGTACATCATCGAGAAGGCGGAGGCGGCCGGGAGCCTCCGGGAGGGGATGACCGTCATCGAGGCCACGTCGGGAAACACCGGCATCGGCATCACCCTGGTGTGCCGGCAGAAGGGATACCGGGTGCTCTGCGTCATCCCCGAAAACATGAGCGACGAGCGCAAGAAGATCATCGCCGCCTTCGGCGGGGAGATGATCTTCACCTCCGCAGCGGAGAGCCTGTCCGGGAGCGTCGCCCGCATGAAAGAGATCGTCGGCAAGGAGCCGGCACGGTACTTCGTGGTCAACCAGTTCGCCAACCCGGACAACCCGGAGGTGCACTACACGCAAACCGCTCCGGAAGTGTGGAAGGACGCCGAGGGCAAGATCGACGTGTTCGTGGCCGGGGTCGGGAGCGGAGGCACCCTGCAGGGAATCGGGCGGTTCCTCAAGGAGAAGAACCCGGACGTGAAGATCGTGGCCGTGGAGCCCAAATCCAGCTCGGCCCTGCTGGGGCGGGAGCCGGGGCTCCACCAGATTCAGGGCATCGGCGACGGCTTCGTCCCGGACGTGATCGACATCAACCTCATCGACATGGTCTTCACAGTCAGCGACGCCGAGGCCATTCATACCACCCGGGAGCTCTCCCAGAAGGAGGGGCTCCTGGTCGGCACCTCCTCGGGAGCCAACGTGTTCACGGCACTGCACCTGGACAACGGGCGAAACCGGGTGGTAACCATCCTCCCCGACCGCGCCGAACGGTACTTCAGCACCGCCCTGTTGTAGCGGCGCGGAGAGGAGCTTACCTGGGCCGTGCCGTATTGACAGCGCGACAAGCGCCGCGGTAGATTCAACCGAACCCACAAGCAGAAGGAGGTCGCCTATGCCGGCTGCTGCCCAGAAACACACCCTGTGTCGGGGACACGGGCGACCAAGGCGACCGGTGGACTGACCTTCCGGCCAGGGCGACCCCACGCAGAGGCCCCGCCGGAAGCGGGGTCCGCGCGGCCGATCGCTCCCGTACATCCCCCCCGATTTCTCTCCGATACAGGACATCGAGCCACACACCACTGGCCTGGTTTGCAGCCGCACCAGGTTCGGCCGTTCCGCGCCCTGCCGGCGGCTGGAGCTCATGCAGCTCCGGGACGCGGGAATCATTAGAATGCGATGTCCAGAAGACAAACAGACAACGCGCGATCCCCCGGCATCCCCCCCGGGGCCGGGTCGTGCGGGCCCGAAAGAGACACCAAGGGCTTGGAAAACTGGGGGTGGAGCGCCGAACATGAAGGTCAAGCGGCGGGACTCCTGGACGAGGGATTGAGTATCGCCCGCGTGATCGGACGCGGGCAGGACCTGTACACGGTGACGGACGGCCAGGCGGCGAGGAGCGCCGCGGTATCCGGAGCCTTTGGCTACCGGGCTGCCGTGCCTTCGGACTATCCGGTGACCGGAGATTTCGTGGCCTGCCGAGCGGAGGGCAATAGCTGGGTCATCGAGGGGGTGCTTCCCCGCAGGGGGATGCTGTCCCGCAAGGCGGCCGGCCGCGGGGAGGAGGAGCAGCTGCTCGCGGCGAATCTCGACGTGGCCTTTCTGGTGTTCGCCGTGGACGGCGGGCGGGGCTTCGTGCCGCGCCTCGTGGAGCGCTTGCTGACCCTGGTCCGGGAGGGCGGCGCGCTACCGTTCATCCTGCTGAACAAGGCCGACCTGGCAGGC